>JAIFLR010000079.1 GCA_020048985.1 Halobacteriovorax sp.
CACGCCCCAGACGTTGTAAAATTTTGTGAGCATTAAACATCACTCCAATCGAGTGACCATATCGAGAATGTTCTGCACCTGGAAATGTATAGAAAGTGAAACCAAGCTGCTTGATCCAACGAAGGCGTTGGTAAAAAGGTGTGTGGATTATCTCCCACTCTAAATTTGAGAGATGGATGAAACCGTATAGCGGATCGAAAATGATTTTATTTTTTGAACTGACTTCCATGTGCCCCGGAAATTAAAAAAGGGGTCCAAACCATGGACCCCTTTGAATGCTTTGTTTTATTGAAGAGTTGCTGACTTTCTTTTACCTTTGCGAGCTTTTGATACTTTGCTGATCGCGTATTCCATCAACATGAAGGCTTCACGGCGAAGACCGTTGTCATGGATGTATCGGTAGAAGTTTTCAATATCGCCGTTTGAGCGGAAGTTTTTGATTGTCATCACTTCTGGTGCTACACCGGCTTTTTCATCAAGATTTACTATTTTAGACATAAAGTGCTCCTAGGTCGTGTTATTTTACTTTTATCAACTCAACTCTTCAACAATTCTTATTGCTCACGTGCTTCGATCATTCCGTAGCTATGAAGTTTGTTGTAAAGGGTTTTTACTGTAATTCCAAGGGCTTTTGCTGCACGTGTTTTGTTTCCGTTCAAATGATCAAGAGTGTCAACAATATGCTTTTTCTCAAGATCAAACAGTGTGAACTCAACATACTTAACCGGAGCTTCTACTTTTTCAACTTTCACTTCTTGAGCAAACTCAGGAAGGTGAGAAGCTTCAATGTATTGACCATCAGTTAGGATATAAGTGCGCTCCATAATGTTTTTAAGTTCGTGAGCGTTTCCTGGCCAGAAGTAACCAGTTAGTTTTTCAATTGCTCCAGAAGTAAGAACTTTAGGCTGAGACTTACCAAGGTTAAGGAAAAACTCTGCCATTACTTTTACATCTTCCTGACGATTGCGAAGTGAAGGGATGCGAAGAGCAATTGTATTGATACGGTAGAACAACTCTTCTTTAAATTTACCTTCTTCAACAAGTTTCTTAAGCTCTATTTTTGAAGTAGCAATGATGCGTACGTTAAGAGCAATTTTTTCTTCAGTATCAACAGTGATCATTTCTCCGCCTACAAGTGCGCGAAGGATTTTAGTTTGGATATGGTGAGTAGTGTGACCGATATCATCGATAATAAGTGTTCCGCCATTTGCCTGAATCATTAAGCCTTTAGAGCTGAACAGTTCGCGGTCAAGTTGAGCTTCGTTAAGAGCAGAACAAGAAGCGATAACACATCCACCTTTACGAGCTGACCAAGTGTGGATTTTCTTAGCTAGAATTTTCTTACCAACACCGTGGGCACCTTCAAGAAGAACCGGAAAGTCTTGAGAAGCAACTTTCTTCGCCATTTGAACTACTTCTAAGAAATTCTTAGAAAGACCAATCATCTGAGAGTTATCTTCAAGACCTTTTGAGATCTGGATATCTACGCGGCTTGATAGTTCTTTTTCT
The DNA here is from genome assembly GCA_020048985.1 of Halobacteriovorax sp. Taxonomy (GTDB): domain Bacteria; phylum Bdellovibrionota; class Bacteriovoracia; order Bacteriovoracales; family Bacteriovoracaceae; genus Peredibacter. The sequence goes on from JAIFLR010000079.1 coordinate 1,510, forward strand.
TTTGCATCAATTCTTGTTTGCAACTCGCGGTTAAGATTTTTAGCCATAAGGAAGAGGTGCATATTACGGATTGGAGACTGAAGCTGATTGAGAATATCGTTAATTGCAGCGATATCTGCATCACAAAAGTTTCTGTCTTTTTTAATTGATTGAACGTTGATAGTACCGATTACAGATCCATCAACCATTACCGGAACACAAAGTTCAGCTTCAACGATTTCTTCACGAACACCTGAAGAAGCGATAGGGTCACGCTTAACTAAGTTTGAGTAGTAAGCTCTCTTCATACGAGCTACGTATCCAGAAAGACCTTGGCCTTTGTTTAAAAGTTTAGCAGTTGAAAGAGCTTGGCCATTTTCTGACAAAAGACGAGTACAACCATCTGAAAGGACTTCGAAACCAAGAACTTTGTGCTCAACCATGATGTCTTGTACGAAGCCTGAAAGCTTAGCAAAAAACACGACTTCATCTAGGTTCGTTAATAGAACTGATGAAAGAGTAGCTAGTTCGTTGTGGTGAGAAGCTGTTTTCATAATGGTCCCCTTTACACTTAAATCACAGTTTGTTTAAAATTTACACAGTGCGTTAGTGAGGAGATATTACAATTTGTATGAATAATTTACAAGACTAAAATGGTGCGGTGTATAAACTATCTTCGCTATTTACCGTTATTTCAATGTGTTAGTCCACTGCGGGGAGTAGCAGCGGCCAAAGTTTTGAGTTAATTGACCCAAAATTTCACCATCCCGATTCATAATGTAGATATCTTGGACGGCCTTACTGCGTGATAAAACCTTTTTAGTAGTAAAAACAATGAATTCGCCGTCCGGAGAATAGACCGCTTCCTCATTAGAACCACTATCTTTAGTCAGTCGCATCAGGTTGTTACCGTCGTGTGAGATTCGGTAAAGATCGAAGCCAGCATCAACCCAAGAGCTGAATACGATCTCCTTACCGTCAGGGGAGAAGCGAGGAGCAGCGTTGAACTGGCCCACAAACGAAATCCTCTTCACGCCCTTATCAGGGTTAGAAGGATCCATAGTATAGATGTGGGCACGCCCTGCTCTATTTGAGAGAAAAGTCATGAGAGATCCATCAGTCGTGATTGAGGGATCGACATCATCAGCGTAGTGGGAAGTGACGTTTCTTGTGGTCCCCGACCCCAGATTCATTTCATAGATATCAGCATTACCTTTATAAGATAACGTGGTGTAGATCGTGTTGCCTGATGAACTAAAAATGGCGCCAGAGTTGATTCCTGGCTTATCGGAAATAGTGCTAAATGATCTGGTTTTAAGATCCAACATTTTTAAATCAATGTTTTTGATCGTTCTGACTTTGTTTCGCGACACTTCCTTATGAGAAGCGATAACTGAAAACATGATTTTTGAGTTATCCGGAGCAACAGAAGGGGCAAGTACTACTGAGCGAAAATTTGTCAACTTCTCCACTCTATTTCCATCAAAATCCATCAGAAAAAGTTCCTTGATGGTGTCCTTACCTTGTGTCCCTCTGTCAGAGACGAAAACAATCTTAGAATTAAAAATTGACGGTTTTCCGGTCACGGCGCGATAGATGGCATCCGCTATCTGATGAGACTTGAGACGGATATTCTTTTGATCAATCAGGAAGCTCTGACTAAAAAGTTCTTTGCCAGAAAGAACGCTCCAAGCCTTAATCTTGGCCTCAATTCCATTACCTGAAGAAGACGTGTGAGTGGCCACAAAATAAGTGATTCCACTTTCTTTCCATTTAGCGAGGTTTGGATTCGAATAACTATTCTGACCCCTGTCTGAATAATCTACGTTGTTAAACTTGTGCTTATAAAAAACAAAATCATTACGAAGAATATCAATTAATTCACTTGAAAGACTTTTTTGAGGGCCAACTAGTGACTTAACCTCGGCGTCATCAATGACAAACTTATCTTTATCAACACTCGCCTCACCCACAGCAATTTCGGCCACAGCTCCCTGCGCGTAAACATTAAATTGAAAGAGAAGTGCGCAAACGAAGAAAAAAGATTTCATAAATACCTCAAAGAGGAAATTTCAGGATAATTCCTGAACTTGCTAACCTGGAAGCAACAGCTGCTTCAGGTTTTGGATAAGGAGCGCCATCACGGATGGCCTTGTCCGCCCTAGCGTCAAACTCGCCCTGGCCAGATGACTCTATTAAATCTGTTTTCACCACGTGTCCAGACGCAGATAAGTAAACCGCTATTCTGCAGCGTAGATTCTGATTCATGAGATAAGTTGGAAGTTTCCAATGCGCCCGGACGAGCTCTGGGAGGGTCTGAACGTAAGCCGAGAATTCTGAATTCTGCTCATCAGAGTAATCCCCAACCAAAGCCGATCCCTTCGAGAGCCTATTGCCTTCAATAATAAGCGAGTCCAAATTTTTATTAGTGGATTTTGAAGTACCTTTCTTACGCTCTGAAGGAGCGACTTTCTTGCTGGAGTAATCAGAAATCAAATTCATAAATGAAGATTTCTTCTTGGCACCCTTCTCCTGAATGACGATATCATCTTTTTTAATAACATCCGGGTTTTCATCTTTAGCTTTGGTTTCGACTTTGGCCCCTTCGGGCTCCGGCTCGGGTTTAGCAACCGGCTCGGCCTGCATTTCTCGCAATTCTTTAATGGTAAACTTGGGCATCCCAACAACATCGACCCGGACTGCGGAACGAATAATTTCGACATTATTATTAAGCTTGAAAACGTTCATGATGGCACTGCTGCCCAAAAACGCAAGCAGCACAAGGAGAACGTGAACTCCAACGGAAATCAAAAAATTCTTAGTGAAGTTTCGATCTGACATCGTTTCGCTAAACATTTATTGAGCTTTCTCCACTTCCGTCACCAGAGCGATATTGCTCACGCCAGCTCTTTTTAAACTAGCAATGAGTTTGGCGACCTTCTCATATTTCAGTGTGTAGTCGGCACGAAGATAAATCACGTCGGTCTTATTAGTCTTAAACTGCTTTAAGATGGAAGGAATGAGGTCTTTTGAGGATACTAAATTCTTGCCAAGATAATATTGTTCCCCTGGCGTAATCGACAAGATGACCAGTTCAGGTGAGAGGCCAAGCTTGTTAACTTTCTGAGTTTTCGGAAGTTTTAAATCTATCCCACTAATAAGCATGGGAGTCGTCACCATGAAAATAACCAGCAATACCAACATCACATCCACAAGTGGAGTCACGTTGATTTCAGATACTGGACCTTTTTTACCACCGAGATTCATCCCCATGGGATTAATCCTTCTTGATCAGAATTGATCTTTCAATCAGATTCAAAAAATCCTGAGAGAATGATTCCATCTGTGAATTAATACGAGCGATTCGATTGTTGAAGATATTAAAAAACCAAACAGCAGGAATGGCAGCTGCGAGACCTACTGCCGTCGCAACGAGCGCTTCTGCAATGCCGGGAGCAACAGCTTCAATGCTTCCGCCTCCCATAGACAGACCAGAGAAGGCATCAATGATCCCCCAAACCGTTCCAAAAAGACCAATGAATGGCGAAATTGATCCAATAGATGCCAGAGTTGAAACTCTAATGTCCATTTTCTCATTGGCAGTATTCGAGCCTGTCTTGAGGGCACGCTCCAGGGACTGAAAACCATGCTCAGTAAAGTGAGCAGAGATCGAGCCCTTACCACCAGCTGAAAGTTTTTCGCCGACTTTATTTAATTCTTCATAGCCACGTCTGAACATTAAACTCATAGTTGAGTCCATATTCTCGGTTGCCTCGCGGTTAATTTCGGAAAGTGAACTTGAGTTTTTAAAAAAGGCACTGAACTTTTCATTGGCTTCTGTCACAAGCTTAAGTTCCTTGTACTTTTGCAGAATAATTGTCCATGACAGTACCGATGCTAAAACCAAAAGAACCAGTACGATTTTTACAACCACACCTGATTCGAGGAGAATTTGCCAAATATTTAGACTTCCATGCATAAAAATACCTCTATCTTAGAAGCTTGCGGGCAGAGTTAAAAAACTGATCCCTATATCTATAATAAGAAAAAGATATCACCCAAATAACAGCTAGAAAAGCTAAGTTAAGATTCTTATCCACACGGAATGGCGAAAAGTCATCTCCCCAGACGGGATCAAGGCCAAAAAGGGATCCCATAGGGGCAACAAACAGAACTAAAAAGCAAACGACGTTACTCCAGCTTTTGAAAGACTTCCCGCTCAGATAGATGAGGGAGGAGTAACAAAGCACGACGTAAGGAATGAGGCCGTAATAATCCGGTACACTAATGCGAAAGGCGAGCGTAAAGATGATGGTGTAACATAGACCCAGATATAACCTGGGTGGATGAACCTTTTGATTTAAAATATCTTCCAGATAAGCAATGACAATAAACTCGATGCCAAAAAATACAATCAACCCAAAGAACGAAGTAATTTGAAAATACCAGTAACCCACATTCTGCTCAACAAAAGTGGTTCTCCCCATCGAAATATAGCTCACAATCATAAAGACTGAAACGACGACTGCCTTGGGGTCAGGCCAGCTCACTAGTTCCTTAAACAGGGATCGAAATGATTTCAGTTCATACAATCTCATTTCAAACCATCGATTAAGAAGGAAGAGGGAAAATATTTTGGACACAATCAGAATTTCCCACTGATTATTGTGAAGCCACGATTCAACAATACTGATCTCATGATCAAGCAGGAAGTGGAAAAAGGCTCCAATGGAGCTTAACAGAATAACCAGAAGGACAAAAATTAACTGAAAGACTGAATAGTACTTCAAATTCTTGATCATCTGACCGGCGGATGTTTCCTGCACACTCATTAGAGAATTTTCTCTTCCGGACTAATCCATTTAATCTGCATTTCAGGTGATGGGTAAAGTTTCAAATAGTTCTTATACTGAACGTTGACATTCAAAAAGCTTTGCAATTTACCTAGAAGACGAAAATAGGCATTCCATAACTCTGGATTAGACTTTAAATATGAATCCATTTTCTTAGTGGTTTCAAACTGCTGCTGGAAAGAAAAGCCCTTTTGATTCACTTGAAAATCATAATTCTTCATCAACTCTTCGACTAAACTCAAATCTGGCTTAGAGCCATGAAAACTGGTACCCGCAAGTTTTTTAAGCTTGTCAGTCGATACCGCCTTCTTAAAATACCCACCTTCAAGACGAAAGTAATCTTCAAGTAGCAGAAGTGATATCTCTAACTTGCTTAAATCCAGGGAGCGAATGAAAGGCACTGATAGGAGAAGAATCATTTCTCCTTCGCTACCTGGAAGTGACGCCCTAACCATGGTAGGTGTATTGACCAAAAGGATTTTAAATTTCTTCTGATAAAATCCCAGACTCTGCAGCGTAGAACTAAATGAGGACTCGAGACCGTAATCAGGTTTCTCAAAATCCCATCCCAATAATTGAGCATTCTTCACTAGCCAGAACTCACTAACAAATCCCCAGAGTTCATCCTCCGAAGGATAGTTAAAGCGATCTTTTTCAATGCTTAGTTGTTCAGTCTTCATCACGGCAACCTGCTTTTTCTTCTCTTTTGCAGATTGGGAAAGACCGTCCTGTTGAAGTACTTTTTTTATGGATTTAAAATTTACAACCTCAAGCTCTTTTTCTTCCAATAGTTTGGGAGTCTGAGCGAAGGCCATCGCTGTAAAAAGCAGTAGGAAGCTACTGAACGCGAGTTTCGCCCTGAATGTAATGATCATAGAGTCGTCCCCAATAATAGAGCTCGGATAAATCCATATTTAGAGCGTCAAAAAACTTTGGATATTTTCCCTGAAGGCATTCAGGTTTTGTTTCACTAAGGTACTGCTTCAATACAAAGCCTCGGTAGTCTGCGACTTCGACATAGACCCATTCTTTTGAGATTGAAACCTTTGATGACTCAATCACTTTTACAGGGTGAGCACATTGAATGGTCGTTAAGCTGGCAGAAGTTCTGACTGAAGACTGATGGACATGACCAAATAGTGGTGTCATGTAGAACACACCAACAACCTTTTCGTCCGTTGAAGTGGATTCGGCGAAAGATAAAATTGAAGATAACAACATTATCAGAAGCATTTATACCTTCCAGCGAAACTGTATGGTTTCCCAATTATGGCACTGAGGGCAGCGCCAAAAAATTTCGTCAGAATTATAACCACACTGCGAACAGTAGTGTCTTGTTAGTGAACTGTGGAGATTGTCCAGTAGCCCTTTAGTGTGCTGAAGAGCTTCTTCAACTTTACCAACTTCAATCAAGATTTTAATGTACTCCACTTTAAGAACATCAGAGTGGCCGTGACTTTTCATCCATCCATCAAGAAGCTCAAAAGCGTCCCCTGTTCTCTTCAAAGCTTTCAGTAAACGTATTTTTGAAAGAACCACAGAAGGTGAGCTCATTAGATCGATATCATTCAAGCCTAAGAAGTAGTCTTTGAGTTGTTGGAGGCGCTGAGTGTATTCGTCTTTTTGAGAAAGCTTAGGATTGAAAGCATCAAGAGAGACAAAAATAAAAGTGGCATACATCGGGTGCTCTTTTAAAAGTTCAAGTAGCACTCCGTTGGCATCTTCCATTTTTCCCTGAACCAAGAATAGCTTTAATCTTAGAATCTTGGCCGAAACTGAGGGAGCAAATCTAAAAGCATCCTCTAATTCCTCAGCACATGCTTTGAACTGCCCCTGCTCAAAAAGCGATTTCGCTTTCTGAACCAGGATATGGGAGATCGTCTCTGACTGATTCTCTTGCCCAACTTTGGAGAGCATAATCCGGTAATTGTAGGCCTGGTCCCAGTCCTCAATATCTTCGTAAATTCTGCACAGGGAGTTGATGACGTCTTGTTGATCGCGATTGATTTTCAAAACATCTTTATAAGTTTCGATCGCCTTATCTATGAATCCGCCCTTGTCAAAATCCAAGGCCAACTCTTTCAACGCCAGAAGACGGGTTGATTCGGAAATACTTTCACGAGCGATGAGCGAGCGGTGAATAGAAATGGCTTTTTCAATTTCTCCATTGGAGCGAAATAATCCCCCCAAGGCAAAATAGGTATCGATCGTTTCGCGGTTCAGATCAACTGCATTCAAAAACTCTTTAATCGCGAGATCTTTATTTCCCTCGATCAGATATTGAGTAGCATTCAAGAATATTCTGGACTGTGCTTCAAATATCGAGTGGCGATACTTTTTAGATAACTTAACGGCTTTATCTCTTTCAATCACATAGTGGTAGATGAGAACGAGAGTAATCACTACCGCCACGACGGTTAAAATGTGATTTTTTCCCCATTCTAATAGAAAAGCGTAGTCCATTCCAGTTCCTACGGTTGGTAAAGAAATGCAGGACCAGTCGGACTAGCAACTTTATGCTTTAACAAATTCAAAGTATCCTCTCCCTCTTCCAACAAATCAGAGATGGAGAATTTTTTACGAGGAGGTTTCATATATCTCAGGGCAAATTTCCCCTTAAGCTTTAGTTCTTTGTGGATCGCCCTACCGGCTTGCCACAAACCACCAATTTCATCCACCAGGCCAAATTCTTTTGCTTCATAACCATGAAAGATTTGTCCTTGCGCCAACTCGTTGATGTCTTTTTTGAGACGGTCTTTTCTGACCGCTGAAATATCATCTTTAAACTGCTTATGAGTGCCGGCAAGAAGATCAGTTAAAAACGCCCTTTCTTCGTCAGTCATAGGGCGAGCTGGATTTCCAATATCTTTGTAGCGGCCGGCCTTAATCGTTTCCGGTTTATACTTGGCGAACTTAAATAACTCTGAAAGATCCGCCATCTGCATGATCACACCAATCGAGCCTGTCAGTGTTCCAGAGTTCGCCCAGATTTTTCTAGTGGCTGCTCCGATATAATAACCACCACTGGCGGCGACCGATCCGAAACTTGAATAGATAGGTTTCTTCTGATCAATTCGTCTCACTTCTTCATAGATTTCCTGCGTTGGAGCGACCGCTCCTCCGGGAGAATCAATTCTTAAAATGATCGCTTTGATATCTTTTTCTTCTTCAGCGGCCAGTAGCAACTCCACTATTTTCTTTGATTCAGTAATTTCATTTTCAATAGTGATCACGGCAATCTGAGCGTTCTTCTGGCTGTTCAGAAGATCACTGCCCATAGAGTCTGTGTCTTTGAGTTTTGAAACTGTGAAAAAAGCAAAAATGATGAAAATAAAAAACAGGACAGTTACGAGAATAAAAATTCCAACTATCCCTTTAGATCGTTCGCGGCTCACGAGGAACTCCTTCCATAAGTTCTTAAGTCGCTTAAAGTATAATCGGGATTAAAAGAAAAAGGAACGTTTAACTACTTAGAAATAGAAGCCTCTGCCAGCACAACCAGTCTCTAAGCGAGTGATTTCTTTCTTGAGGGCAGCTGGCACACCCAAACGGCTCTTCTGTTTGATGCGCTCGTATTCCTGAGCATACTGGCCGGAGATTCCGACCGCTTCGACAACAATCAGCGTTTCATCGTTCACGTAGTTTGCAGCGTCCGACCAATTTTGAGATCCCATGATGACTGTTTTGTTATCGATTACACCGAATTTATGATGAAGAACGTCACCTTTATCAACTGTTGGCACTCCGAATTCTTTGCCCGGAGTTTTCCAAGGGTGATTATCCGGCTCATACACACATTTTGGACTGAGCATTTCAATGCCGGCCATATCCAATAGTTCAGAATATTCGCGGAAAGCAAACTTTTGCTCAACCAAAAACCCTAAATCGACTCCGGCCTTGTTGCGCTTTTCTAAAACATCAGAAATTTGCTGATCAGAGTAAACAAACAAAGCCGCTTTAACCGATTTTGTAGCCTTGGCGATATGAGAAGCAATTAAACCGTTAACAGATTCTTCCCAGAGGTAGCGCTGAGACGTTGGAGAAAATTGAATCGAGATTTTATTACCATTAACTGTGACGGTCTGTGGACCACGGTAAGTTTTGTTGTGTCCAAAATTTCCGCGCTTTCCATTTCCCCAAAGTTGTAAAAATTCTTCTTCGAATATCACTGCTGCAGAGACAGCTTGAATTGAAACCATCGAGTTTGGATTACCACGAGAAGCTGGATTTAAGATATCACCATGGATACAACTAAGAGTGAAATTCGCTGAACTCACAACCGTCGATTTCCCATCCACCACCATAAACTTATGGTGCATTAAGCCTGAGCCACGAGAATTATCGTAGGTGTCATCGATGACTGGAACCTTTCCAACTTGCAACATATGAATAGCGTCGCGACTCTCAAGTTCTTCTTTGCTAAATTTCCCGTCACGATTTATATCAACCAAAGCCTTTAGATCTGAAAGTCTTGAAGCTTCATGCTCATTTTCTTGTCCATCTCGCTGAGTCATAACAGTGAAGTTATAATCATGCTCAAGTACCACACGAACATCTACACCTTGGCTTTTTTTCAGAACCAATGCCTGGGCCACAAGCGGTAAACGCAGCTCTTGAACGGCAACAAAAATACTCTTTTTTGCTTTTGAAATTTCTTTTAACAAAACCTGCTCTAGATCATCACCCGCACGGGTAACTCCTCTATAGGAATCGGTATAAGAAGCTTTGGGATTGTGATTAAAATATGCTTTTACACTTCCCCAAACAGGGGCCGTGATGAAAAAACTTAGAAGGCTCAATTGCCATAACGTCATGCGTCAAGACCTTTATTAAGGTTACCTAATAGCTGACTTAAACTCTCCTAATATACGCTTTCTTTGTCACCCTAAAATTTCTAACAGTGACATACATCAATAAATTTTACTCACTCTAAGGGGTTTAAATTACATGACTCCTATAGATTTTTTTGGGTTAACCGAAAAGACTGGTGAACGGGGTTCTTGTACCCTCTGTGTAAGGAACTTATTATGAAAAACATTATCATCTTGGGATTTTTAACTTTCGTCACTTTGTCATACGCCAAAGAGCCAATTGAGAAAGAATCAATGGAAGCGGAAGAGGGTTTTAAGGTTGAGAAAGCTGTTACCGAAAAATCGGCCGGACGCGCCTTCGCAGGTTCAAAAGCGAAGAAGGACTCTGCCGAAGTTGCGCCCGAGGATGTAGGGGCTAGGACTGAAGATTCTGAAGTACAGTACTGGAAATACCAGGAAGAATAACTGGCTTCTTATCCCAAACGTTAACTTTATCAAACTCACTCTTTAATTGCCCGCAAGCCGCTAGGATATCGCTACCCTTTGTAGTGCGAATAGTGCAAGTAAATCCACGTTTAATCATATGGTCTAAAAACCACATGATCTTCTGCTCAGTCGGACGTTTGTATTGAGATCCAGGATATTCATTGAAAGGAATCAAATTAATTTTAGATTCTTTTGAGTTCAACAATTCAGACAATGCGATCACATCTTCCATTGTATCATTGACGCCATCGATAAGCAGATACTCGTAGGTAATACGTCTATGTGCCTTAAGAGGAATCTGCTTAATCGCTGTAAACAGCCGATTCAGATCATAAACTTTATTAATCGGCATCAGTTCAGTTCGCACATCATTTCGGGCCGAATGCAAAGAGATCGCTATATTAACCGTTGGGAAATCAATTGCTAGCTTTTCAATTGCTGGCACTAAGCCAGAAGTAGATAGAGTTATCCGGCGCTGACCAAGAGCAAGTCCTCTTTCGGCCATAAAAATCTGAGTCGCCTTTTTCATATTTTCGTAATTATGCAAAGGTTCGCCCTGTCCCATATAAACGATGTTTGTAAGTTCATCACCCTGGCCAAGGTCGTTAAGAAATTTTTGAACTGTCATGTATTGAAGTACAACTTCAGAAGCTTTCAGGTGTCGCTTTAGACCCTGAGTGGCCGTGTGACAAAAAGTGCATCCAACAGCGCAGCCAACTTGAGAAGAAACACAAAGAGTTAATCGCTCACGTGCAGGAATAGCAACTGTTTCAACTGTCTGCCCATCATTCATTTTAACGAGAAATTTACGAGTCCCGTCTTTAGAAAGACCACTCCAAACAATTTTCAACATACTAAAATCATAATTTTCAGAGAAAAATTCTTTGGCGGCTTTCGAAACGTTCGACCATTCTTTAGGGTCATGAATCCACTTTCTATATACCCAATCAAACATCTGGGTTGCGCCAAATGGACTAAATCCCTTCTCTACTAGAAGTGACTTCAGGTCATCGTAATTAAGATCAAAAAATGATGGTTTCATGTGCCCTATAAGTAGTGGATGACAAAGGGATTAGCAAGAGGAAAGGGCCAGATAGGAGAAGTTTACAATGATGTTATATTAAGGGCTTAGAAACAAAAAAGGGCCCCGAAGGGCCCTTTGAGAAGTCAGGGACTACTTAGCATCCCAGTCTTTAAGTTTTGTAGAGATTTTAGCAAACTTACTAATTTCTTTAAGGAAGTTTTCTTTGTTTGGCTTAGCTAGACGAATCCCGCCTCCGCTGCGAACACTCTTCACGTTACGAGCTAGGATTTTACCAAGATCATCGTAAGCTTTTTGAGCATCATTATCGATGCGACCAGCACGTTTAGAGTCATCGTATGTTTTCTGGATAAGTGCCACGATTGTACCGTTAACTTCTTCACCCTTTTTCCATAAAACGTTTCTCTCGATATCACCTTTAACCAGTTCTTCCATTAGACCCTGAAGTTTTGCCATTCTATCAGCTTTACCTTCTCTACCAGTATTGTTGTTTCTCTTAGTCGCTAGAGAATCGTGGTAGATGGTCACTGCACTTGAGCGGTCAGTACCGATCGAGTAAGAAATTGCCTGGTGGTGAGCAATCTTGTTACCGAGGCGAACATTTACGTTACCAGATATTGTACCAGCTATGATCACTGCTAGAGGATCCATGCTTTCAAGATTTAGAACAACCTGACGAACAGCTCCTGGACCAATTGGTTCAACGTTTTTCTCGATGAAACCAAGATTACCTACAGAAGCTTCAACAATCGATATAGGTGACTCAACATTTTTTGCAGGGTTTTTCACATTTACGACTAGTGATAAACTACCGGCCAAGAAATCAAGAGTTCCGTTGACTCCATCTACTTCAGCGTAGTCATTTAATGTTAACGTTCTCTGTTTACGTACCACCAAAGCTCTTGCAACTTCGGCCAAATCACCTGGGTTTTTGATCGCCATACCGACGTTGATTACCGAGCGCGCTTCAAGTCTATCAGAAGTGCGACCAAGAACTGTACTCACATAATTTGAGCGAGTAAGAACCGGTGCCGTGTATGAGAAACCTTGGGTAGTGGCTTGCACGTCTTGTGTCGATTCAAAATTAATCATTGAAGGAGCTGACTTCTCACCAAGATTGGTTACAGAAAATTGTACTTTAAGTTCTTCACCAGGACGGAATATCGCATCTTGAACTTGTCCCACTACTTCAGCTTCATTAAGTTCAACCACTGAATTATTTTCGAAAATTCCAATCAAGTGATCAAAGCTAGTTTTGTAGAGACGCTTCACTTCCTCAGCGTACTTCTTAGCAGACTGCAGCTTGTACTGAGTATTATAAGCTTCACGACGAGCGATATAGTTCGCTACTTCTTGGCCGATAGAGTTACCAATAATTTTGGCCGTTTTATACTTATCAAGACCTTCAGTGTGGTAATTAATTGAAGCATATTGACGAGCATAGAAGCGGTCATAAGCTACTTTGAAACCGTTGACGTAGAGGTTCTTAAGCTCCTGGACTTCGCCAGCACTAATAGCAACCGTTCTTGTATAAGGTTCTTGCCCTGCTACATAATCTTCCATTTCGAACTGACCAGGGATTGGGTTACCGGCCTGATCTTTTTTAGGGATTGGCTGGTTGGCAGCATCTAGTTTAAGTCTTTGTTTAATAATATCTTTTACTCCGCTCTCAATTTTTGTGAGGGAAGAAAGACGTGCAAAAGTCTGATACTGCTCAAGAGTTCTTTCATCTCTGTCAAAAATTTCCCATGCCCAGTCTGGATTTCTCCATCCGTAGTTTTGGAAGTTCACCTGACGATTAGCACGGAAAAAATCCCAGATTGAAACAGCTGGCATTCCTCTTCTTCCGAAGATTGTGTCAGTTTGGTTACACATTGTGTTTGCGTATTCTTTCTGAAGAGCAAGGGCGCGGCGAGCGGCCAGACGATCTTCAAATTTTGATTCTTTGTTTACCCAACCAGTAGCATAAACAGCGTCAAAGTCTGAACCGATTTGTTTAAGGATATCGAACTCGTAACCGTCTTCGAATCCGTTAAAAGTGACTTTAGGAAAATTATAATCTTTATTAGGAAGAACTTGTCTGCCTTGAGCATCTCTTAGATCAACTACTGAACGGTAGCGAGCGATAATCTGATCGGCCGATTCTGTTTGACCTTCAGCTTTGGCTTTATCTAAGCCTCTTGAAGAAGCTGAATCAAAGTTAGCACCTTTAACGTAAGCTGCTGCTTGAGAAGTCATCTCTGTTGTTGGATTTGCTCCAGCACTAAATCCATCCGACATACCTTGATAAAAACCATCAAGACAACCGAGATATTTACCGGTATTTTTGGCATATTTTTCGGCCATCCAGCGAGCAGCATTTACACCATCAGAACAGGCCTTATAGTCATGGGGCTTGGCGGGATTGTTCGACAAGTTATCACAAAGAGTGCCGTTAATATTCATGGGAGGATCAAAAACTGTATTAAGGTCCCCCACTGTTCCTGAATAAGATTGTGCGAGTACTGCCGGAGCTACCGAGAGCACAGAAAAAGCCAATAGGGCCAATTTGAAAGACGGTTTCATTAAGAACCTCCATAAAAGTGTAACAAATCAATTTTGATGAAATGTAACATGCAAATAAATGGCCAAGTAGTGACCAGTGAAAATTCTGTTAATTAGAAGATCAGAGGTGTCTAAAGTTTGGACACTTCACTTGGAATAGATCAATTTCATTAAAGGATTTATGGGGTAGACCGAATGGTAAAATATAATAGGATTAGCTCATATTAGGGGACAAGTTTTGTTCTTTCTCTACCACATGAACAGCATGGAATACCACGAACTAGTGGAACCAATTACCATCGGGCGAACGACGGGCCAGATTATATGTGCACAGGATGGACGAATGAGCGGCAAACATGCCGAGATATTTACCGAGTCTGAGGACGGGCAAGAATTCGTCTATATTCAAGATTTGGGTTCAAAAAATCATACGATTATCAACAGGGTTGAAATTCCCGCTCACAAAAAAACAAAAATCAAGGTATCTACATTCCTAGAAATTGGGGACCAGAAATTTGTGATCACTGAAAATACGACTGCAAACATTCAGGAATTGAATGAGATGGTCAATAAACAGTTGGCCAAGCTACTGGTTAAGCTTGAGCCGAATGAAGTGCTGAGTGCCCGGGAAATTATTCCAGAGGTCAATCCTTTTGAAGTTGTGCAGAAAAATGAAGCTAGAATCCAGCAGATTCAAAAAGAAATTCTGGCCCTTGAACAAACTGCCAAAAGTGAACTCCAGAGACTGGAAGAAGAAAAAGTGAAACTCATTACCAGGGCTAAGGCCAAAAAGGCTGAGCTCTCTCAAATAATGATCGTTTTAAAAACAGAAGTAGACGAAAAAAATGCCGAGATGGCAAAGATGAAAGTGGAGCTAGAACAGAAAAAGAAAAAAATCATTAATTTAAAAGATCTGCCCTCAGATTCAACTGAAAAACTTCCCGAATAATCCTTTTTTCTTAACGACCTGGTCATTTATGAGCGCTTCACCATATTTCCCAAATAAATCCCGGTAAGTTTTTAGGTCTTTAGCTCCATCGACTCCGATATTATAATCCTGAACCGAAATCAATCTAGCCTGTGGGGCCTCTATTTCTTCAGCAAGCCTGAGGGCGAAAGCCTTAAGATCATCCAGATTCAGGAATGATTTCTGCTGGTAATTTGAATCAGGAAAAGCTTTTAGTAGTTCCAGAATTATTTTGGGATCAATGAAGCCTTCAGCATTAAAAAGATAAACGATTCTATAACTTGCCGGAGTAAAGTCTTCGTCCTGATTTTGCGATGATTGAAAATGATAAATAGTAACTCTACTTCAACCCCGTCATTTGTCATTTTAGCGGTTGCATGGAGAGGATCAATGACCTTCATAAAGGCAAATTTTTTCTGAGTATGGACCATGACGGACTTCTTGTAGCTCGTCGGATTATAGAAGTTGACTCGTCTGACATCGAGATAATTAAGTTCGTGAGGCGAAGTGGCGCGAATTCTCCACAGACTAAAGATGTCCTGATCAGATTGAACTTTAGGATGGTTCATGCTTAAAAATTTAAACATGTGACCCCAGAATTTCTGCTGATCATCGACATTTTCAAGCTTCTTACCTTCAAAGGTAATCAATCTCCCGTCACCTAATTCACAGAGGTTGATTGAAGAAAGGAAATTGACCGACTGAAGTTTTAGATTGTTTTCGAGGTAGAATACTTGAAGACGACGATCCAGTTCATCGCTAAGGTTAGAACAGTCAAAAACGATCCGTTGACCCATCATAAAAAGTTTCAGCATTTGCGCAAAAAGCGTTCTATCCATACCTTCGGCGTGGAAAAACTTCACTCTGTGATGGCCACCATCAATCCACTGGGGAGTAAAATCCAATTCACCATGGAGATGAAACATCCATCGAAAATTCTCATTAAGAAATGGTTTAAGTCCATTTTTCTCAAAGACCTTTGGACGGTGATGATCAAAAACATCAATCAAAGAATAGGGCCTGAATTCGCTTCCTAACTCAGCCGCGTCTACCAGATAATGAAATCGGTGTTCGATTTCTTCATTTGAAAAATGCTCACTCAGACAACGTCTAAGAAGTTCTTTTTTTTCCTTGGCAGTAAGAAGACATGTGCTGAACCAGCGGTGAGAAACATAACTCTCAAAGAGTTCTTTAAAGTAGTGAACTTGAGTTTTTCCTGATTCTAAAGCACGCTCAATTGTATCTTTAGGTCCAGCTCCAAAGATTGTAATGGGCTGAATCCCCTGCCAGTATGGCGCCATAGCGTCTTGGGCCAAAGACTGCAGAAGGTTTGAAACATCCTTCTGGTAGGCCACCTTTATAATTTGCTCATCTAAAGTCTGGTTGAGTTCTACTCCATCCGGGAAATTTTTCTTAAGATATCTTGAAAAACCATGTTCAAATGCCACAGATGAATCATTCAAAAAAGAAATCGCTTTCTTATTTTCAAGGTAATAAAATTCAGCACCCCAAACACGAGATTTTGATTTTGATTCGGCCAGCATCTCTCCAAAGCTCTGAGAAAAAGAAGTAAAGCTTTGAAAAACTTTTGGCTCAAAGAATGAATACATTTTGTGTAGAGTTCCGTCCTGATCAAGACATGCAAGATGCATCCCTTGTGGAGAAACACTCAGAGTCCTGGCCACCGAAACTGGCAAGCCACCATTTGGAAGAAAGGGCGCCGGGGTTAAAGGCAGCAGCCAACAGAACTTTCGATTGTGGCGCGTCAAGATATTTGCAAGCCGGACTAAATCTCTTTCTGGGTGGAATTTTCCAAAATCCCATGTCCCGCCAGCTTCGGCGTGGAATCCCCAAAAAATCGGAATAAAGATAATCTCGTGCAGTGGAAGTTCCTGGATTTTGCTCTCCCATAGGGAAGCTGAGGTTTTCCAATAGCAAAACCATTGCTCACCAGGCCGGACCGGATCTAATACTTGTCGAAATTCTTCCATAATTCTTATTTTAGCTTAATAAATCACGCGAAGTGTATCAAAATAATGGAGATCGAATTATTTAACAAAAACTGATTTTTCCGCTACACTTTGTCACCCAGTTAAAAGGAATTCCTATGTGGTTTTTTACTCCCGAAGAAAGAGATATTCAAAAAGTTTGCCGTGACTTTGCTCGCAACGAGCTGGCCCCGGTTGCTGAACACCATGACAACACTGAAACCTTCAACCTTAAAGCCTTTAAACATATGGGCGACCTTGGTCTTTTGGGAATTACAGCAGATCCAGATTACGGAGGCGCGGGAATGGGTGCCACTGCTGCCACTATCGTGATGGAAGAATTTGGTAAGGCCTGCGCTGGTTCAACTCTCTCATATCTTGCCCACACGATTTTGTGTGTAAACAACTTGAACAATAACGGTTCAAAAGAACAAAAAGAAAAGTATCTTCCAAAACTTATTTCCGGCGAGCACGTTGGTTGCATGGGAATGAGTGAGCCAGAATATGGATCGGACGCTGTTGGGATGCAAACGAAAGCAGTTAAGACTGGTGATTTCTATGAAATTACTGGAAATAAAATGTGGATCACCAATGCACAGTACGCAGACGTCGCTTATCTCTACACTAGAACAGGTCCGGGTAAAAAAGATCTCACGACTTTTGTAGTAGAAAAAGGCACTCCTGGTTTTACGGTTTCAAAAGAAATTCACAAAATGGGGATGCGCTCTTCACCGACAGGTGAATTGTCATTTCAAAAATGCAGAGTACCGTTTGCCAATCGCATCGGTAATGAGGGTGACTCAACCATTCACATGATGAAGAATCTTGAACTCGAGAGGATTACCATCGCAGGAATCTCTCTTGGTATTGCTCAGGCCTGTCTGGATCAGTGTGTGAAGTATGCCGGAGAAAGAAAACAATTCGGTAAGACACTTGCTCACTTCCAGATGATCCAAAAAATGATTGCTGAAATGTACTCAGAAACAGAAGCCATGAGACGAATGCTCTACACTGTTTGTTATGAGTACGATCACGGTAACAGATCTAACAATCTGGCATCTGCAGTAAAACTTCAGCTTCCAAAGATGGCGACCAAAATTGCTTTAGATGCAATCCAACTTCATGGTGGCTACGGTTACTCTAGAGAGTTTCCCGTTGAGCGCATGATGAGAGATAACAAACTAAATGAAATTGGTGCTGGCACAAATGAAGTCATGATCATGATCATTGCCAAAAATCTTCTTTCCGATGCCTTAAAAAATTAAAGAGACAATGATGAACGATTTTCAAAAAGAACTTTGCTCCAACCTTAAAAAATTCTGCATGGACTCCATTGAGCCCCATATGGAACATGATGACAGTGAGGGCAAATTTCGGATGGAAATTTTCAGAGGTCTGGGAGAATACGGGGTCGCCGGGGTCACTCTACCTGAAGAGTACGGCGGTGCTGGACTTTCTTATCTTGATTATAGCTATGTACTTGAAGAAATTGCCAAGGCTTCTGTACCTTATGCTGTCACTGTTTCAGTTTCATCTATGGTTCAGTTCATATTGAATGAATATGGTACTAAAGACCAAAAACAAAAATATCTCCCTGCTCTCACGAGTGGCGAGGAAATTGGTGCTTTTGCACTATCTGAATCGCATGCGGGATCAGATGCAGCCTCGCTT
>JAIFLR010000108.1 GCA_020048985.1 Halobacteriovorax sp.
CCTGAAGAAATAGACAGCATTGAAACTGGCCTAGCAGCTCCAGAGCGTTTTAATACTGAAAACGAAGAGTAAATCTTTTATCCAACGAATATTTTAAGTTCTTTTTGATCCCATCAGCTTCGTGCAGGTCGCGTTTGGTATAACCGATAGTGATATGTGGAAAAAACCAGCTCGGATCAAAGGCGGAGCGGTCCCCACCTCTGCGAGTGAATTCATAAAAAATCTGCTGACGGATATTTCTAAGCTCTGCGGAATCAACAATCAGAAAAAAAGTTTCTTCTTCTTTCCCGTCGATTAAGACTTTGGCCGAGCCGAGACCCTGAATCATCAGGCGAGATTCTTGAATGTCATATTTATCTGCGATCGCTTCGATCTCAGACATCGAGAGCTTGCTTTTTAAAACTTCAAAATATTCACCTGGAGTGACGACAGTGACATGGGCCTCACCCTGAGGGTTCCAGCCTTTGAAGTAATCAAGTTTCTTATTAATGAGGGATTCAATTTGAAGTCTGAGTTTTGCAACAGGGGAGTACTGCGTGCTCATCGCAAGGGCCGAATCAAATGGGCCAGTCCCTTGATGGGAGTGAAACAACTCTTCGTTGTTATGATAAATGTCCGTGGTTAATTTTAAGTCCCAAGGCTGAGCAAAACTAGAAAATGAGACAAAGACTAAGAAAAAGTATTTTAGCACGTTCTATTTTCCGTGAAGCTTCGGAATCAAATTCCCCATTTCAATCGCTGCCATGGCACAGTCCCAGCCTTTGTTTCCGGCCTTCGTACCAGCTCTTTCGATCGCCTGTTCAATCGTATCAGTTGTGAGTACGCCAAAGATCACCGGCACACCTGTCTTGAGAGCGGCGTGCGAAACACCTTTGGCGGCTTCATTACAAACGATATCGTAGTGTGAAGTGGAGCCACGAATAACTGCACCTAAACAAATGACGGCATCATATTTCTTAGACTCGGCCAGGGCCAAAGCCGCGAGAGGAATTTCAAAGGCTCCGGGGACCCAGACTTCATCAATATTTTGTGGGTTGATATCATGACGATTGAGGCAATCTATTGATGCTCCTAAAAGTTTTGAAGTGATGAACTCATTAAAACGAGCACACACGATTGCGACTTTTAGTTTTGATGCATTTAATGAACCTTCAATTTTCATGTTCGACTCTCTTCTTACTTATTGATCAAAAATAGTTTGTTTTAACAGGTGGCCCAGTTTTGTTTTCTTGGTAAACAAATACTGCGCATTTTTTGTGTTGGCGTCAATCTCGAGAGAAAAACGCTCAATCTCTTTGTGGCCAAGCTTAGTCAGACTCTCAATCTTGAGTGGATTGTTAGTCATGAGCTTTATGTTGTTCATTTCAAAATAGCGAAGGATTTGAGAGGCCATGGTGTAGTCACGCAGGTCAACCGGGAAACCCAGGTGAAGGTTAGCTTCGGCCGTGTCCATGCCCTGATCCTGTAGCTGGTAGGCGCGAATCTTGTTGAATAGACCGATGCCTCTGCCTTCCTGTCGAAGATAGATAATGGCGCCTGACCCATTTTGTTCAATCGTTTTCATTGATGAAGCTAATTGATCTCCGCAATCACAGCGGTAGCTTCCAAAGATATCTCCGGTAAAACACTCGGAATGAACACGCACCAGAGTACCAGCTTTTTTCAACTGTGCCGGCTCGCCTTTGATAAGGGCGATATGTTCTTGTTTCAGAAGGGCGGACTTAAAAATATACATCTGAAAGTCGCCAAACTTTGTAGGTAGAGGAATCGATTCAACTGTAGAGATTAAGTTCTCGTGTTGTTTGCGGTAAGTAACCAGATCAGCAATTGAGACCACTTTTAGTTGGTGTTTCTCGGCCAGCTCCAATAGGTCTGGGAGTCTCGACATTGATCCATCTTCATTCATGATTTCACAAATCACACCTACAGGAGCAAATCCAGCAAGCTTAGAGAAATCAACGGCTGCTTCGGTGTGACCTTGGCGCTCGAGGACGCCTCCATCTTTAGCGATGAGAGGAAATATATGTCCCGGACGAGTGAAGTCAGTCGCCTTGGAATTTGGATCGGCCATGAATTTAAGTGTGTGTGAGCGATCAGAAGCCGAGATGCCGGTGTGAACTTTTTCTTTGGCATCAATCGTTACAGTGAAAGCAGTTCCCATGGTGTCAGTGTTGGTCTGAACCTGAAGGGGCAGATCTAATTTTTTAGCTATTTCTTGAGACAGGGGAGCGCACACCAGACCCCGGCCCTGAGTGATCATAAAATTAATCGCCTCAGGTGTAATCATATCCGCAGGCATAATGAAGTCACCTTCATTTTCCCGGTCTTCATCGTCCACAACAATAATCATCTTGCCGAGTTTTAGATCGGCTATGGCTGATTCAATTGTATCTAACGGTCTTAGATTTTTAGTCTTCATACTTCACATCAAAAAAGTTTTTCGCCCATTCTTCCTTGCGAGATTCTTTGTCAAAACGCAGGAAGTTCTCGATATATTTAGCAATCATATCTACCTCGAGATTAAGATCATCACCAACTTTTTTTGTGCCTAGTGTAGTCTTTTCCAAGGTATGGGGGATGATAGCAACGGTCAGGGATTCAGGGGTGAGCTTAGCAATAGTGAGGCTGATTCCTTCAATGGCGACTGATCCCTCAGAAATCATGTACTTACGAAGATCCTTGGGAATTGAAACCTCAATTTCCCAATTCTCTCCGATCGTTTTTATTTGTTTAATTTTACCCACGGCATTTACATGGCCTTGGACAAAGTGGCCACCCAGTCTGTCATTGGGCCGCAAAGAGAGCTCAAGATTCACCTTGTCACCGGACTTGAGGCCCCCGATTGAGGTCTTCTGGAGAGTCATATGAATCGCCTGGACCTTGAAGGTGTCACCTTTAATCTGAGTCGCCGTTAGGCAGCAGCCGTTAGTGGCAACAGAGTCGTCAATCTGTATCTCTTTAATCAGTCCTGGCGCCTTGATGATAAATTCTTTTCCTTCAGTGTTTTGATTAACTGAAAGAATGGTTCCAACTTCTTGAATAAGTCCTGTGAACATAAAATCCTTATTTAATTCTTCCGCTGATGAGGATGTCTCCATCTATCCAGCGTGATTCAGTTTGAGTTAAAAGGGGCCTGTCACTAAGTTGAGTCAGCCCGATATCTGAGAGAGCATTTTTTCCTGAGCCTAAAAAACTGGGGTTCATAAAAAGGCTTACACGGTTGATGTAACCTTCTTTGAGAAATGAAGACGCAAGGTTTGAGCCGCCTTCCAAAAATAATGTAACGAATTTTCGGGCGAACAAATCATCCATGGCATCTTTAAGTGAACTAATCTGGATGATGTTTTCAGAGGGGAAATCAAAACTTAAAGGCGCCTGAGTATAAATCAATGTTTGGTGCTTTAGTTCGTCTGTGAAAACGTGAGCATGATCAGGCAGTTTGCCGGTTCTGGTGAAAACAATTCGTTTTGGTTGGGGCCCTGAATAATCGGGAAGCCGCACATTCAGTTTTGGATTATCTGAGCGAACAGTTTCAGCGCCAGCGATAATTCCCTGATGAAGGGAGCGCAGCTCGTGAACAAACTCCCGTGACTTTTCATTGGTGATCCATTGTGATTCTCCACTGGGCATCGCAATTTTTCCGTCCAGAGTGGTGGCCAGTTTTAAATGAACGAAGGGAAGTTTATTTCTTTGGGCGAAGAAGAAAGCTTCATTGAGTTTTTCTCCCTCTTCTTCAAGAATTCCAGACTCTACTTCAATGCCATTTTGTTTTAAAAGCTCAATCCCTTTTCCATTCACGGCGGGATTGGGATCCAGATTACAAATGACTACTTTTTTAATCCTCTCCGAGATGAGCCTTTGAGCGCATGGGGGAGTTTGTTTATTGGTATGGCAGCATGGTTCGAGATTGACGTAGATGGTGGCACCTGCGACGGATTCGGTGCAGTTTTTCAGCGCATCGACTTCTGCGTGATCCCCACCATGCTGATGGTGGTAGCCTTCGCCAATAATTTTTCCTTCTTTAACGATGACAGCACCCACCAGTGGATTAGGCCAAGTTAAGCCTCGCCCTCGTTTCGCAAGTTCAAAAGTTCTAAGAATAAAATCTGCGTTTTTCATTCCTGGTCCTGAATATCCTTGTAGACTTTTCCACTAGGATTCTTTTTAAGTTCCTCGAGATAAAGTTCCAGAGAGTATGAGGGAGTTACACCGAGCCATTCTTTAATGGTGGTGTGATTGGTATTTTGATTGAGCCATTTGAAAATGCAGGATTGTCTGAGTGACTTTGCCGTCATGTCACTTTTGATCTCTTTTCTTAAATCCTCAAAAAACAACTCCGTACCACGGGGAGAAAGTCCACCAGCGAGAATTTTATAGGGATTAGCATTAAAGAGAAGTTCCTGGATTTCGAGTTCTTCTTTTTTTAAAAACTGGAGGTAATGAGTTTTGTAGAACTGAAAGTCGGCATTAAAACTCATGGGCAGAGGAACACTGTAGGGATCTCTCTTAGGATGCTCAACTAAGACTCGGAAGCCTTTTTGATCTTTTAAAATACTTGAGAAATGAAGCTTGGCCATATCGGAAACTTTAAGGCCAGCACCATAAATAAGATGGAAGATGACAAGGTTTCTGGCGTTTACAATTTGCGCCAGTCCCTCAGAGTTTTGAACTCGTCTTTTGAGCACCTGATAGGTTTTCAGTACTTCGGGAAAAGGAGTTGGTTCAGGGTTATCCAGAACTTTAGGCGAAACCGCCATCTGCTTCAGGGGGTTGTCCTGGAATAAATTTTGCGCCATCAGGTAATCAAAAAAAAGTCTCAGCGCCTGAACTCGTCTTCTGACTGAATTGGACGAATCATATTTTTTATCCAGATATTGTGAATATTCTTGAACCTGACTTGAAGTAAAGGCTTTGATCTTTAGGTGCTGCTGCTTATCGATCATAAAAACATTAAAGCATTGAAGATCTGCCTTGTAGTTTTTCACCGTATTAAAGCTCTTCCCTTGTACTTGGAGGAGCTTCAAGAATTCTTGCTGTTTTTCTAATAAGTTGATTTCCATGGGTTCGTATATTACGAAAATCCTTTGGACTTGGGAAGCCAAAAGAGCTAATCTATGGCCCTCGGAGGATACATGATTACAGTCTCAAACCTTAGCAAGTCCTATGGCGGGCAAGTTCTATATCAAAATGGTTCCTTTTTTATTGGAGCTGGAGAAAAAGTCGGTCTAGTTGGCCCTAACGGCGCTGGTAAAACCTCTCTTTTTCGTCTCATCATGGGGGAAGAGCGGGCCGACACGGGAACTATTGATTTCGCTAATCGCCTTCGCATTTGTTACTTCTCGCAGAGTGTTGGTGAATTAAAGGGGCGTAGTGCTATTGAGGAAGTGATCCACGGTAACCCTCGTCTGGGTTTTTTAAAAAATGAAATTAGCAAAATAGAAAAAGCTCTTGAAGATGGTGAATACTCTGATGAGCTTCTGGAAAAACTTGGTGATTTTCAAACTGAGTTTGAAAAACTTGGTGGATATGAAATTGAATATCAAGCGGCGGAAGTTCTCACAGGTTTAGGAATTGCTCCTGCTGATCATAATCGTCCGGTAGAAACGTTTTCCGGCGGATGGAAAATGCGAATTGCATTGGCGAAAGTTTTGGCCCAAAAACCTGAATTCATTTTAATGGATGAGCCTACCAACTACCTTGATGTAGAGTCTATTATTTGGCTCGAGGAATGGTTAAGAGCTTTTAAGGGTGCCGTCCTGATGACCAGCCATGACCGGGATTTTATGAATGGTTTAGTTAAAAAAATTATTGAGGTCAATCATAAGGCGATTACGACTTACTCTGGAAATTACGATTACTACGAAAAAGAAAGAGAGATCAGACGCGAGCAACTTGTGGCAAGTTCTGAAAGGCAGCAGGCAATGTTGCAAAAAGAAGAAGAATTTATTGCCAAGTTTGCGGCCCGAGCAAGTCATGCGGCCCAAGTTCAATCACGGGTAAAAAAATTAGATAAAATTGACCGCATTGAACTCATGCCCGAAGAACAATCTATCAATTTTGAATTTCCCAAACCTCCGCGATCTGGAAACGACGTGGTTAAAATGGAGAGCGTCGGAAAGGTCTACCTTTCACCGGAAGGTAATGAGAAAAGAGTCTTTGCTCAAGTTTCTGGAGTCGTCAGACGTCTGGAGCGCGTTGCAGTCGTTGGTGTCAACGGCGCTGGAAAGTCGACACTTTTAAAGGTCATTGCTGGACTTACTGATGCGACTGAAGGAAAAGCCGAAGTCGGCGCCAATGTGCATTTGGGGTATTTCAGTCAATATTCAATGGATGTTTTGAATCCTCAAAAAACTCTCTTCGAAGAAGTTCGTGACCGTGTGAAAGATAAGTCGGATGGATATTTACGAAGTCTGCTTGCTGCCTTTTTATTCCGCGGTGATGATGTTGAAAAAAAAGTCTCTGTCCTCTCAGGGGGGGAGAAGTCCCGTCTCATTTTGGCCACCATCCTTACCAACCCCTGCAATCTGCTCATTCTGGATGAGCCCACCAACCATTTGGACATCCGCTCGCGTGAGGTGTTAGTTGAGGCCCTGAAGGGATTTGACGGCACCATGCTGATTGTTTCCCATGATCGTCACTTTCTGAAGCAGCTCACGACCCAGGTTGCAGAAGTCAATAAAGGTGGAGTAACCTTTTATCCAGGCAGTTATCATGAGTACCTAACGGCAGTCGGAGGACACTAATGGCAAGCAAGATCAGTATTAAGGCCAATCAGCAGCTCATCAAAGAGGGTGAGCACTCAAATAGTATGTACTGGGTTCAACAGGGCCAGTTAGTAGTGACCAAAAAACGACTCAATGAAGAGGTTATTCTGGGTCACGTTTTTGAGGGTGAGCTTGTGGGAGAACTCTCGTTTCTAGATAAAGAATGCAGAAGTGCTACAGTCAAGGCCCTCACTGATTGTGAGCTTATAGAGATTCCCCAGGAGACTATTGATAATATCTTTAAGACTCAGCCGAAATGGCTTGAGACTCTGGTCATGACACTAGCTGAAAGGCTTCGCAAGGCCAACGCTCGAATTAAAATATAAAAAAAAGGGAAGCTAAGCTTCCCTTTTTTTTGGCATTATTTTTTTGTTTTACTGAGCGGCAGTGGGTGTACCTGCACCAGCAGAGATGTACTCAAGGGCCTGCTCAAGGGTGAAATTCTTCCCAGTCACAACACCTTGGGAAATGGTTGCTAACTGAGCTTCAGCGGCAGTTATTTCGGCGGTAATAATCCATTTATCCCCAGCGGCACGAACTTCATCAAACTTATTTGGCTTCACACGATCTTTTAATTCTTCAGGAATCACATTGGAGTTTTTACCAGTTGCTACATAGTAGAGGGCCACTTCGGCCGTGGTCATGGCGTTTAGTTCAGCAGGACCATAATCCAGATATTTTTGTAGTCCGGCCAATTCGAAAACAGAGTAACTCGCATTAAGCTGACCAACCATGCTTGCCGCCTGAGAAATTGCCTGGGTTGAAAGTGAGTTCTGATTGAGTTGGGCGCAAGTAATAAACTTCGCATTGTTGTTCTTCATTTTTAAGGCGGCAGCGTAAGCCGGCACACAAAAACGTGATGATAGTTTAGTAAATTGAACCATTGAACCCACTGATGAACCAAGTCCAGTAGTTCCACACAGAGGTTTACCGTTGGCGCACGATTCACTTGGATTCACAAAAAAGATCTTAGAGTTATCAAGTATGCTAACTCCACCAGTATTGTCCGGTGGAACAGGGGCCCCGCAGGCATTGTTTTGTAGAGCATTGAGTAACATCGCCCGGGAATTGGCCTTGAAGTCGGAGGTGGCCATGGCAGCTGTGTATCCGCCCCACTGGGTGGTACTTATGCAACCAGTACTGTCACCCGATGATGGGTTTTTTGGCCAACCATACATGCCTAAACTCCCTACAACTTTGGCGCGAAAATAATAATCACAGGCACAGCTGGCACAAGTCGTAGCATTGAGTACTTTGCATTTACCGAACGCCGTTTCACCTGCAGCATTTATCGCCATGAGTGAGTCCCATACCTGTTGATTAGTCATCGCATTTACGGTGGGAATTAGATTTGCTTGCGCCGAAGCACCCAAGCTAAAAACGAGACTTAAGATGACAACAAACGTTCTGCATTTCATATTTCCTCCGAAAGAAAAAAATCTCATAATTTGATATTGTGATTATAATAGAGGCACACAAAATATCGATGACATATCTGTAAGTTGCTGATTTTGCATTCGATCTTGAGATAAACTGAAGGCGAATGCCCGCAACTAGAGGCACAAAATGAAATATTTGAGTCAAAATCAAAATGGTTTTTCTTTAGTTCAGGTGATGGTCTCAGTCGGGATTATGGCCGGTATGGGAGTCATGATGATGCAAATGTCAGACAACCAACTGAAGCAGCAGAAGGGAATGGAGCTCAAAGCAGAGCAAGGTGATGTGGCCAACATCATCAGACAAACTTTGCGGGATAAAGAGGCCTGTGAGGCCACCTTCCTCGGCATGAGTCCTGGCGATGAGATCCCAGAAATTAGAATGAACCCCGATTATTCACAGCCGCCATTTGCTAAAGCGGGTGAAAAGTTTAAAAACTTTAACGTCTATATTAAGAAGATGTATTTGCTTACTCGTCAGGAAGAGATTGATTTTGGTGAACGACCAGCTGGATCCAACGCCATTGACAACTATACCACGGGTGCAGGGTTTGGCCGATTAAGAGTCACCTTCGTGAAGCAAGTTGGCGCCGTAACGGACGCTAATACCAAACATAACTTTTTTGGGGTCAAAGAAAGTGTTGTTACGTTTCAGGTTAAGGGAAACTTTTTCGACGTCGAAATTGTAAAACATAATGATAAAACAAAACTTGACCAGGCCTGCTGGGCCAAAGCTGCTGTTGCCGGTGTTACCTGCAATACGACTAACCATGAAAGATGTGTCACTACATCATTGGATGAAGAGAGCCCTTTCTATGCATGTAGTGGAAGCCCTGGCACATGTGACTGGATAGATAAGATGACTGATGCAGCGACAGGGACATCGCTATATCTTGCCGAATGTAAATATTTTCGAGACAATTCACCTTTCATGTCCTGCTCCGAATACTAAGTAAGGATGCTGTGTGAAGCTGATATTTCATTTAGACGATGGTAGGATTGAGGAATTCACGACTGACAAATCCTCTGTATCTATAGGCAGAGGTAACACCTGTGACATCGTTCTACCCATAGAGGGCTTTTCCCGGCGGCATGCTCAGATTGATTTAGTTGACGGAAGTATCTTTGTCACAGACCTTGGAAGCACCAATGGAGTTTTTATCGATGGGGAAAGGATCCCGGTATCAACCAAAACATTAATGCAAAGTTTTCTTAATCTTCAAATTGGCCCGGCCAATCAAATAGAGATATTAGATGAAGATGCAGCTCCTGCATCCGTGCCCTCAAGTCATTCGGACTTTGGGCATAGAAAAATATCCAAGGAAATGGATTCGAGTGAAAAGACAAAAAGCACGAGATTCGAGCCTCGGCAGATAAAAAAAACCGTTGAGAAAAAGCCTGGCGTGAAAACTCAGAACACCAATTTAGGTATGTTTTTTGTTCCGGTTTTGCTGGTTGGAGCAGCTGCTTATTACTACATGAATTCTTCAGAGGAGTCAGCGCCTGTTGCCGTGGCCCCTCAGGAAGTCGCAGCGCCGATTGTTCCACTTCAGGAAACAACGTTTTTAAGCAGTTCCATGCTGGCGTCTTTTGATAAAACGAAAAGTTGCGCCGGAGCGCTGCTCAACTGGTGTAAAGATGCTGGTGTTTTGGAAGAAAGTAAGGAAGGTGTAGTGATTGAAGGCCGCACCCTGCTGGTCTATATGAACATGACTCCGCTGATGGCGACGAAATACGCCGAAAGGATTGAGACCCTCGACCCCAGAAAACGATTGGAGATTTTGCTTTTAAGAAGAATTTTTAATTCATTCTTGATGAGAAGCATCTCTCGTCAGACCCAGATCGATAATGTGCAGGTCATTGGCGGATTGATGGAGCAAGATCAGTGGAAGCTAAAAATAGCAGTTAAGTTAAAACGAGATATCGATCTCGTCAAAGCTGATAAGTTCTTCATGTACGCACTCTTTGACCAAATTTTGAATCAAGGTGAAGTTGAAAAGTTGTCTGAAATTGCCAGTTTTTACGAAGACTTACCCCTCGAAGAGTAATCCTTACAGAGCCTTTCTTGACACATTGAACACAAGCACGTACTTACATCATGTTTTCCAATAATTTTGTCTGAGACTAAAGCGCCTCAGAAGTAGACGACCTTGAGGTGATGTATATGTCACGGCCTCGCTTGCATGATCTATTGTTGCAACTTTTTTCTGAGAGAAATTCTCAGACCCTTAAAGCGTGCCTTGAGCATCCAGACTATCAAGCATTCATTTCTCTGCACTCATTGTCGGTACCCGTTCACGAGTTGGTGCTGGCCTTTACTCATACTTCATTTTCCCACGAATATGTTGTTCCCCACCAGGAGCTTTCAGAATTCTTTGGGGACGCTGTTGTGCAATTGATAGTGACCACCAAACTCATGAATCTTTACCCACATGAAAATGAAGGCAAGCTTTCTAAACTCAGAAGCTCTATTGTGAACGAAAAAACACTCGCGAAAGTGGCTTCACATCTAAAACTGCAAGAACTAATTCTTGTTGGAAGAGGCGAGTTTAAAAAAGAGCTGCATCTCCAAGAAACGGTGATTTCAGATACCTTAGAAGCTTTAGTCGCCAAGATCTATATCCATCAGGGGATGGAAGTCGCCTCCGACAGATTGTTAACCTGGCTGAGTCAGGCCGTTCCGGAAGCCTTCGAGATGAATAACCTCGATAGCTATGACGCCAAGTCGAAGCTTCAAGAAGCGACGCTGGCCAAATACAAAACCCTTCCGCGCTATAGCGCAGATACTTTGACTGAAGGATTTTTGGTCAAGCTGTGGGTCAACGACGATATGGTTGCCGAAGGTGTTTTTACTTCAAAAAAAATCGGTGAGCGTGAGCTCGCTCGTAAAGCATTAGAGAATAAAGAATTTTAAGGAGTTGATATGTTATTAGAAGACCAGCATCCGCTCAATAAAGCCATTATGATTGCCGTATTAGGCAAGCCCAATGCTGGAAAAAGCACATTGATTAATCACCTGATTGGGTTTGATTTATCAATCGTGAGCTCTAAGCCACAGACAACGAGAAACAACTTTCACTGTGCTTTCACCATTGACCGCACTGAGGTTGTATTAGTCGACACTCCAGGAGTTCACTCTAATAATCAGGAACTGAATAAGCGCATGAACGGTCAGGCCCAGATGGGTGCTGAAGGTGTAGATTTAAACTTTGTGCTCTTGGATCTCACGACCAATGTGGTTGGAGAGTTTAAGGACTTTTTGAAGAATTTTGAACATGCCTTGAGCCGCACTTGGATTATCTTTACGAAGGCAGACTTGGTTAATAAAGAGGCGATTAGCCTGACTGAAACGATGAAAGCGATCAAAGAGCTTTGTCCGGGAGTTGAAAAGCATTTCATTATCAGCACCAAAGATGGTCACAACATCCATGAAGTCACTGGTGCTATCCAGGACGTTGCCCAAAGCGGACCTCATCTTTACCCAAGAGGAGATGTTTCAAATAAAAATGAAAGATTTTTTGTAACTGAATACATCCGTGAGCAGGCATTCCGTCTACTGAATGAAGAGCTTCCTTATGAAGTGGCCGTTGTGATTGATGAGTATAAGGATGTGAAGAAAAAAGATGATAACGCGACTCCTGAAGCCCATATCTCGGCTTCAATTCTGGTTAACCGTCCTTCACAAAGAGCGATCGTAGTTGGTCGAGGTGGATCGATCATTAAAGAAATTGGCATTAATGCTAGAAAGAAAATTGAAGCGATGACGGGTGGTAAGGTTCATTTGAATCTTCACGTTAAAGTCTCGCCAAAATGGTTTAATAATAACTTTGTCCTAGATGAAATAGGCTTACCACGTACACAACACTCTGCGCGTGTATGGAGAAAAAAATGAATAAAAGATCAATGGTCGTCTCCATTATTGGAAGACCTAACGTTGGGAAGAGTACCATCTTCAACCGTTTAATGAAAAAACAATACCTCGCCATGACTCACGATCAGCCGGGTGTGACCCGTGACCGTCACTATGGGATTTTAAAGTTAGAAGAAGCTTTCGAGGGCGATTACACTGAGGAAGATCTAATCCTTGTGGACACTGGTGGTTTTTACCCAGATAAAATTGAAATTGATCCGAAAAAGAAAAACAACGTAGATCCATTTTTTAACATCATGGCCGATCACGCGAAGCTGGCCATTGATGAATCTGATCTTGTTTTGTTTGTTGTGGATGTCCGTGATGGACTTCTGCCTTTTGACAAGGGGATCAGTGACTATATTCGTTCAACCAAAAAAGCATTCTGGCTTTTATTGAACAAGTTTGACTCTGAAAAACAGGACGGGGAACAATACGATTTCTTCAATCTAGGCCTTGATGACGAAGATATGCATCAGATTTCGGCTGAGCATAACCGCGGCTTCAATGATCTGCGTGAGAAATTGATGGTTGCTGTGAAGAAATTCAAAGCTAACGATAAGTCTCAAAACGATGAGGCCAATCTCCAAAATGGCGTTCAGCCTAGAAACGACGTGGTTTCTTCTGTGGCCATTATTGGTGCGCCTAATGCTGGTAAATCGACACTCCTTAACTGTCTCGTCGGTGCCCAACGTGCCCTGGTTTCTGAAATAGCGGGAACAACAGTTGACCCTATCGAAGGTTACGTTGATCTCTACTTTGGGCCTGACATTGAGCTTCTCAGCACTCAGGACAATGCCTTTAGAAAGGATAACAGTAAGATCTACGAAGAGATGAAACAATACGCTGAAACAGGAGACGTGGTCCTGGATGAAGTGGACGAAGATGATCTGACTGAGAACGAGAAAAAAATCTACGTAGAATTTGGTCAGACAGAAGAGTACAAAGCTTTCCAGGAAGAGGAAGAAGTTGCTGGAACTGGTACAGCAGCAGATTTTAGCTTTGATGAGTCGAATACTGGAAAAGAGTATTTTTCTGAAAATGAAATAATCAATGAAATCGAAAAGAACTGGAATGCTCCCGCTGAGGAAGTAGAGAATCTTGAAAATGCTCAATGGGTTAACCGTTGGCGCTCAATTAAGCTGGTTGATACGGCCGGGATCAGAAAGTCTAAACTGGTTGAAGGCTTTATTGAGACTCAAAGTGTTTACCGCTCGCTTCGTGCTATTTCAGAATCAGATGTTGTTCTCTTTATGATTGATTCAACTCTCGGAATCACGCATCAGGATCGACGTTTGATCGACATTGCTCTTGAAAAAGGTAAGTCTTTAATCGTCTGCTTAAACAAGATTGATCTTCTCAAAGATATCTTCGCTGATGCGAAGAAGAAGAAAGAGTGGACTCAGAATTTACGTGATGATGTCCCTTGGCTTAGCTTTTGCCAATTGGTGACCATTTCTGCTCAGAAAAACCGTAACATCAATTATTTAAGAGAAGCTTTGAAGCGCACGATTGTGACCCGGAATCGCAAAATTCCTACGGGAGCGTTGAACCGTTGTTTTTCTACCCTGACGGATAAAAATCCTGTGGTGATTAAGAAAACCAGTGGTGGTCGCTTAAAAATCAAGTACGCATCGATGCTTAAGTCGAGTCCGCCTACTTTTTTACTTTTCAGTAATAAATCACAAGGGATTCCTGAGAACTATCGCAGATACCTGGTGAATGGACTGAGAACTGAGTTTGATCTGGTGAATACTCCAGTCCATTTGATTTTCAGGACTTCGACGGATATTGAAAGACGAATGAAGAAAGTAGAAAAGAAATCAGCTACTACCAAGTAAAATTATAAGTTACGATGATGCTGACTACGTTACCAGTCAGATCATCGTAACCATATGTACTGTCTGGATCTTCATACTGGGCATAGTCTTGAGTGAATTTATCAAAGAAGTTCACGACATGATAAAGAAATTCCACATCAACGTACGAGGCTTTAAGTTCAACAGGGAATTCAAAACCAAATCCAAGTCCCGTACCGATTCCTCCACCTGTCACATCTTCAAATGATTTTCGGTCCAGAAATTTATTTTTTTGATACCAGTACTCAAGACGTCCCACAAAGTAGGGGTTGGAATACGTAATGGCGGTTCCGAGGTCAGTAGTGTCGATGTAGTACTTGTAGCCTACAAAAAGTCTGGTCATATCAGTGACGACGGCGCCAATTTTACCGAGATTTTTATAACCATTAACCTCTGTATCAAGAATCATGGTGTGCTTTGAGTATTCAACTCCGAGTAGAACCGCTTTTTGAAAATCTAAAAAGTAGTTAACGGATAAATGGAAAGTTGGATGATTATCATCATAGGCCTGACCACGGTTGCCGGTAAAAGTCGTGAGACCACCACCTAAGTTTACCGAGAAAAAACGGCCGTAGCGGTAAAAGCGCTCGTCCTCAAGGACCTGGCTCGATTCAAGATCTTCATTAAAGTCTGAAAATATATCACTGCCGCTCATGGCAGTGTCATCTTCCAGTTCCTGCAAAACCTGATCACTCGATTGAGCAAAACCTCTGGAGCTGAAAAGCAGAACTGATAAAAGGAGTAATCTGATTGCCATCATTATAAATAAAAGTGCACGGCGGCTTTCAGGAAGCTGTCGCCAAGGGTTTCAAGACTGGTTCCGCCATCAGGGTCTGCCTTTCTGGCCGAAACCCCAAACTCCACGCTGAAACCCAAACTTTCAAGACCTGAAAAATGGAATTCTGTCCCCATCGTCCCGTCTATTTGGAACCCTGATTCCACTTTATCCTCATCATCAAGGTAAGTTTCTGTGGCAAATAATCCTGCGAGATAGAAATTAAGCTGTGGCTCGTCAAAAATGATGCGGTAGAGCTTAATGCCCGCTCCATAGAGGGTCTGGTCTTGGTCGGATTGAAAACCCAGGAGCCCCCCAAGGGCAAAAGTCTTGGATTGTTGGACCTTAAGGGATATGGCAGGGATGCCATTGGCAAGCTGATTAGTCATCCCGACGCCCATTCTGCCCCTAAGATCGGCACCAAAGACGATAGAGGGCATAAGAACCAGCATAAGAATCAAAAATTTTTGTTTCATACTTTAAGTCTAGGGAATCTTTTGATCTTTGACAACGGCACTCACGAAGTTTTAAACTTCTAATGAATTTTTTAAAGTCACCAAAAAGGATCTCCATGAGCGACGCGACTCAAACCCAGACTCTTGAGCAATCTCTAAATAAAACGGACTTCGGTCACGTTATTTATGAAAACCGAAAAACTTTCATAGCTGTCATCGTAGCAATATTGATTGCAGTGAGTGGGTATGTACTTTGGAAGCAGTCCAAAAAATCAAAAGCACTAGATGTCTCAGTAAAAGTTTTTGAATTTAACACGAAGACTTGGTCAGGAGCTAAAGAGGGGAAGGTTGCCTTTCCTGAATTGGTTAAGCAGTTTGATGCCCTTGATGCTGACGTTCAGTCATCTCCTGCCATGGTTCCTGTGGCCCTCGAAATGGGTAAATTTCTGGCAGACAAAGGTGCTCTCAGTGAAGCTGAAGCCATCCTCTCAAAAGTGAACACGACTCATAATATTTCTGCTTTTTTTATTGGAATGCAGAGAGCTGTTATTTTAGAAAAAATGGGCAAAATTCCTGAAGCTGTAGCTGTTCTCGAAAAACTGGCTAAAGATAAAGAAGTTTTGATGTCTGCCAAGGTTAACCTTGAGCTTGGGCGTTTAAATCTTTTGAACGGCGAAAAAGGCAAGGCTCAGACTCATTTTGAATATGTGATTAATACTTTTCCTAACGATGAACAGGCAAAAATGGCCAAGCTCTATATGGCCAAGCTTGCTCAATGAAATACCTTCTTTTAACTGCTCTTTTTTGTCTCATGGGATGTGGGAGTTTTAAGCCTCACGCCCCAGAGAAAAAAACAACATTTTTAAATAATATCTGGTCTAAGAATTTAGACACAGAATACGTCTCGGGAAACCTTCCCATTGGTTTAGGGGCCCCTCGAATTTTTAATGATATTGTCTATATGGGCAGCCTTGATGGAGTGATGTCGGCCTACGATGTAGAGTCAGGCCGAGTTTTATGGAGTCAGGATGAGAAGACCCCTCTCAATGGTCCAGTTGAGTTTTTTAATGATCATGTTGTTTACGGTGGCCTCTCAGGGCGCCTTTTCGTCAGGCACTATCTGACGGGTAAATTGAAATATGCCATTGATTTGTCAGCACCAGTTGAGAGTGCGCCAGTTTTTCATAAAGAAATTATCTGGGTTTATAAGCGAGCTGTGCCGGTCACAACCACACTTCAGCGAACCACTAAGCCGCTTATTTTAGGTAATAAAGTCATTGTAGGTTTTGCGGACGGATTTATTGGTGCCCTTTCTATGGCCGAGGGTCTTCTTCTCTGGGAAACAAAGCTTGTTGAAAACTCTAAGTTTGTTGACGTGGATCTAAACCCCATATTGGCCGGCGACATGATCATTTCAGGTTCTCCGGAAGGGGAGTTAAAGGCGATCAATCCTGAAAGTGGCGCAATCGTCCGAACATTTGGAGTCAGCGTTATGGCCCATCCCCTTTTGAAGGGTGAGCAGCTAATACTTGGCACAAATGAAGGCGAAGTTATCATCATGAATCTTAATGGCGAAGTGCTTAAGAAGACGAAGGTTTCAAAACAGCCCATTAGTGCCGTAACTTGGTGGAAGCAGATGTTAATTGTGGCCAGTTATGATGGCAAAATTCAGGCAGTTGACCCATTAACCATGAAGGTCATAGATCATTTCAACCTTGGAAACGATTACTCCGCCATTTTTTCGGACATCGTGACCACTGAAGACTTCTTGGCCCTCTATTCTTCGCGTAATCGTCTGTATTTATTTCATTAATCTTAAAAAATATAACTTCTCATATCAACCTTTGCCTATGATACTTCCATCGGAGTAGCATAGGTTAAACAAAGGATTGTTATGAGAAAGATTCTATTTTCTTTGGCCCTAATATCAGTAGCCTCTCAGGCTTCTGCATCCGTGAAAATTGAAGAAGAACTCTTCATTTTTGGTCAGAAACCTGAAATCGTCAGAGAACTCATTGAAGCTGGCTCGGTTGAGGTGGATCACGTTTCTTCTGAAGGCTTCGAGCTTTATGGAAGCAAGGGTTTATCCAAGTACCTTGATAGCAAAAAAATTCCTTATTTCGACATGAAATCCGTTTCAAAATCAGCTTTCTCTGATTACCCGAGCCACACAGAAATAACCAATAAGCTCAAAGCTGCTGAAGCAAAAAATCCTGGTATCATGAAGCTTTTCTCTATCGGTAAATCGGTTAAAGGAAAAGAATTATGGGTGATGAAAATTTCTGATAACGTTAACGTTGATGAAATTGAACCAGAATTTAAATACATCTCTTCTATGCACGGTGATGAAATCACTGGTCGTGAAATGACTGTAAGCTTGATTCAAGAAATTGCAGCGAAGTATGGCTCAGATTCGGAACTGACTGAACTGGTGAATAACTCTGAAATCTATATCATGCCGTCTATGAATCCAGATGGTTCGGAAAGAAAACAGCGTGCCAATGCTAATGGCACTGACCTTAACCGTGATTTTCCTGACCTCAAGGACCCTAATATTGCTGGCAACATGCAAATTGAAAATCAGCACGTCATGAAATTTCAGGCGAGCAGAAAATTTTCATTATCTGCTAATTTTCATGGTGGAACAATTGTGGCCAATTACCCATGGGACTCTACTTATGACCGCCATCCTTTGGATGGTCTAGTGAAAGAGCTTTCTCTTGCTTATGCAGAATTAAATCCTGAGATGAGAAGTTCGAGAGAATTCGCAGGTGGGATCACTAACGGTGCTGATTGGTATGTGGTTAAAGGTGGTATGCAGGATTGGAGTTGTTTCTTCTACAACGATCTGCAAATTACTCTTGAGGTTTCTCATGACAAGTGGCCGAACTACAGCGAGATCCCGGGCTTTTATAAGAGTAACCGTGAATCCATGGTTAACTATATGAAACAAGTTCATCGCGGTGCCGGCATCAAAATCAAGCGTCCAAATATTTCGGGAACTGTTGCTATTAAGCAAATCTCGCCAGTGGCCAAGAATCTTGGATCATATGCTTTTAGTTCCTCTGAATTCTATAAAGTGCTGCCTGAAGGACAATATTCTTATACTGTGTCTGAAAAAAATAAGGCGGCAAAAGAAATTACTGTTTTCATCGAGCGTGACAAGGTTTTTTCAAACGGAAATTTCACAGTTATTGATTAATTAGTTTCCTAGATTCACAATAAATTCAAATTCTTTAGCGGTAACCGGCAAAATTGAAAGCCGGTTACCCTTCTGCATCAGTCTCATCTCTGCCAATTCTTTCTGGGCCTTTAGTTCTTCCAGAGAAATGTGTTTTTCCAGATCTTTTTCATAACTAACATCTACCAGAAACCAGCGAGGAGCTTCCTGGGTTGCCTTCGGGTCATAGTACTCGGATTTTTTATCAAATTGAGTTGTGTCAGGGTAAGGCTTTGAGCTCACGCGGGCGATACCGGCCACGCCTGGGATATCACAGCTTGAGTGGTAGAAGAGAATAAGGTCCCCGACTTGCATCTCATCACGCATGAAATTTCGCGCCTGATAGTTTCGGACCCCATTCCAGGGCTCTGTTTTTTTGGGACGCTTCTTTAGGTCCTGAAAAGAGAAAACTTCGGGTTCAGATTTCATCAGCCAGTATTTCATCCTGCTATAATGGATAAAAAGACTCGGGAAATCAAGTTCTCTCTGACTTTTCCGAGAAGTCTGGGGAAGAGGGATAAATATGAAAACAATAGCTCTGATGTCTGCCTTTATTTTTGCTGGATGCTCCCACATTGGGACAACTCATAAGGTTGCGATGGAGTTACCTTTTGCTCCCGAGCTAGTTGAAGAAATGCAAAGATCAGCTTCTCGAGCACCGGCCAGTTTGGAAGTGACGGACGTGGAAAGTAAATCTCCACGGCGCGTATATTTTACTGCTCTTTACCATCAATATCTTTCTCTCAGCAACCATCTAGGTCTGGAGACCGATCTCAATTCATGTCCGCAATTTCATCATGATAAAATTGAAACTGATTCAGCAGTCGTTCCTAAATTTTCGATTTTAAATATGGCGCGAGTGGGAGGTGAGTCGAAAGATTTTTTTCCTGAGCTGGCGTTCACTAAAAACTTTTCTCTGAAAGACCATCAAGAGGGAATGCGCGCAGAAATTGCTACGTTATGCGAAGAAGGTGTGAGCGATAATTATTATAAATTTGATAATCTGGTCACACATTATGCTTCTAAGAAATCGTTTCATTCACGACCAGATTCTATGAGATCTGTTCTTAAAATTCCTGTTTTTGCGAATTATTATTTATTGAAAATGATTCAGCCGCCTCATGCATTGACATTTATCCATCCTGAAGAGAAAAAAGTGATCTCGATGACTCAGACTCATTGGTTTGAGAGGTATGTCAGTGAAGCGCATAGAATGCGCAGCAATTTAATCAAAAACCACATGGTTCAAAGGTAAGTACACATGAAAATTCATATTTTGGCTCCATTATTGGTGCTTATTTCATGCGGGCAATACACCGCGGATACGGCGGTAGGACAATCCAAGAGTACGGCCCCTGTTGTCGTTGATGGGAACCAAAAACAACAAATCGCAGCAGTCTGTGATGCCATTGCACAAAAAACTTCCAGCGCTTCGAGCTTGGTAGGGACTCAGTCTGTGTTTGATTACTCCCTTAAAGGATGTACTGAATCGGCTTTAGGCACTGTCGTGAATGTTCCCACAACTATTCAGAGTGGGGCAGATGGTTACAAGTTTACTTTGCCTGGCGGCTCATTCTTTTATTTTGCAGATATTGAAACTACCGACAAAGGCAGCCTGTCGAAAGTCTGCGCCCAATTGGCCGGTGAAGATAGTTTTGCCAGCCCAATCAAGGCCGGAAATGAATACATCTACTTTACGACGATTTCAATTAATCCGTCGGACTGTGATGCGCAACCTGATCAAACATGTGTCTATCTAGAGAAAGGTTCTGAGGGGACAGTTGAGGGTCAGGCCACCATTCATACGAAAGAATGGATCCGAATTAATCGTGATGGTCGACAAGGTCGCCTCGGATTTTTCACATTAAAAAAAGAATTGACCACAAAAGGTTGCTCAGAATTTGAGGACCAAATTCATCTGGCCAAACTTAAATAAGGCATCCTTGGCGAATTTTTACGGTTAAGGCTTTTTTAGCGTCTACATCCCACACCGTTTTACAAAATTGAATGGTAAATTCAGGTGGATTTTTTTCTGGATCCTTCGGGCAAGTCACTTCGGTGCGTTTATCTTCCCATTTACTTAATTGGGTCATATCAATACTGACAATCTTCCAGTCCCCATTTTCTGAAACTTTTAAAGTATAATAAAGCCCTTCATCCTCTCTTAAAATATAAAGTTCCCTGCCTTTGATAAATAATGGCTGATCATTA
Source organism: Halobacteriovorax sp. (assembly GCA_020048985.1). Classification (GTDB taxonomy): domain Bacteria; phylum Bdellovibrionota; class Bacteriovoracia; order Bacteriovoracales; family Bacteriovoracaceae; genus Peredibacter. Next base: position 20,631 of record JAIFLR010000108.1, read on the forward strand.
AGGGGGAGCTGATAAGTAACGGCGCTATTGTCGTAGTAAACTTTAACTGGTTGTGGGGACATGTTATCTTTCAAGGGCAACTCTATTTGGGCTTGATCTCTCCAGATGATGGCCTTGTCGTTTGAAATTGATTTAACGAAAGCAATTCCTTTGAGGATTTTTTCTTTTTGATCTTTGGGATTAT
>JAIFLR010000075.1 GCA_020048985.1 Halobacteriovorax sp.
CTGCCGATGAGTGACTCCCAACGAAAAAGATTCTCCCTTTTTAAAATTCCAAAAATCTTCTGTTACCAAAATATTTCTAATGCCCATCTGCTTAGATTCATCTTCAGAATAGAATTCAACCTTGGCCCCAAGTGCATGGCACATGATTTGGTGGCCAAAGCAGCATCCTAGAATGGGTTTTTGATTCTTCAATTCTTGCACGAGAAAGTTTGCCAGGGGACGGTGCCAGGGCAGATCCTGATGAACGTGAGAGGCGGATCCCAAAACGATATAGGCTTTGCTCTTTGGGATTTCACTTAGCAGGCTGGCGACTCCGTTGGGCCCAGGCATGTGGTAGGTTGCTTTTACGCCCAGAAGATTTACCAACCTATTAAAACAATTAACTGCAGGTGTATTAACAAAGGGATCAATAATCGCAATTTGGTTCGTCATCTTAGGGGCCTTGTGGTATGAATGCTACCTATGAAAATGTTAATTATTCTTGTTATGACTTGTAGCTGTACTCAAAAGTATGCGGACTTTGATCTCATTAGGAAAGTAGATTTTAATAAGGCTTCCTATGAAAGACCAACTCCCGCAACTCAGGTCATGGCCCAGGGAAGAGATGAGCTGAAAGAGTGTTTCAATCAGTGGCTTTTCTTTTCAAATGCTGAAGCTCAAAAAGAGCAGCGCACTCCAGAATTCGTTCGGGCCCTTTGTCCTGGAAAAGATTATCTGGTAAATACGGCCTTTACTGAAACGTGGTGGACAACTCTCTTTTTTACCCAGTCGTGCATTGAAATTAAAACCCTTTGTGGTGATGTTCGTAGAACAAAATAAATTCCTTATCCTTCATGAAACAACTATTTGTTATTATCCTCTTCATCTTCTCACTTAATGTTTGGTCTAACGGTCAAATCATAGACATTATGGATCCACGAGAAGTTATTGCCGACATTTATGATGCAGCCCAGATTAAGAAGGGCAGTAAAGTCATCATTCTTTCAAGGAAGGCAGACCTTGCAATTGCTTTCGGAACTGTTAAAAACATAGATTTGAATGTTAGCCCCCACGTGGCACTCATCGTGATTGAAGAGATTATTGATAATCACATGATTATGCCTAAAGATTTAGTTTATCCCGTGGACTATAAGTTAATGAAAGAGAAAAACATCCCAGGTTTCGCTTCTCTCAGTTTGCATGGTGATGACAATATTCCGGCCAAATTTAAAGAACTTGCAAACTTTGGGGTCTTTACTTCAGAAGGCCACACACTAGATTCTCATGAATTACTGCTCAGTCCGTTTCAGGTTCAATACGGAGTCACTAACGACTTTGGGGTTAAAGTTGTGAATGCTCTTTGGCTGGATGGTTACGCTAACCTTGGACTTAAATACAGGGCGATGAGAAACAAATATGGCAAAATCACCGTAAATACTCTGGGCGCTTATAAAATTCAAAGTAATGACTATATTTGGCAGATGGGGGGAGTGATCACACTTCCGCAAAACGCTAAATTTCAAAACCACTTTATGGCCAACATTACTTTTGATCCTCAATTCAGCGATGCTCATGCGACAAAAGGTCTTGGGTTATTTCAGGATTCAGATATTAGAAGTATTACTGAGTATATTACGGATGACTGGAACAGAATTCTTTACGGACCGACTTACAATGTTGAGCTTCAAACGCTGGGTGGGACAGCTTCTTATATGTGGATCTGGACGACTTTTCATATGAGTCTTGGACTGGCGACCAAAGACTTCACAAATCTAACTTTCTCTAAGAATGGTTACTATTACGTTTATGATTTTTTCTGGCGATTCTAGATTTTATCCATAAATTCTTTAAAACTCGAAATACCAATAAACTCAGATGGAGCCGCTCCATCCCTCAGAAGCTGAGTGACTTCAAATCCTGCTTCCTTGGCCGCTTTTAATTCTTCCGCGATGTCAGAGAAAAAATGTATTTCGTTGGGCGCGAGTTTGGTTTCTGCAGCTATCTTTTCATAAGAAGACTTCTCTCTTTTGCCACCCACTTTTGTGTCAAAAAAGTATGAAATCATAGGGGTTAAATCTCCTTCAGTCGAAAAACCGAAGATGAGTTTTTGAGCATGAACTGATCCCGAAGAATAAATTCCTATCGAGGTATTAGTGGCCAGTATCTTGGAGAGAAATGGTTTTACGTCAGAGTACAAATGTCCTTGGAATTCTCCTTTAGAGTATCCAACGTCCCAGATGAGGCCTTGAATCTCTTTCAAAGCAGGGTGTTTCCTGTCAGCAGTGATCCATTGGCGAAGTTTTTCAATCTTTCCAGCAAGCTCAAGATGTTTACCTTCCTCAGTGAGGACGGTTTGGCCAACATCTTCCAGCGCCTTCATAACTGCAGGATGATTTAGGTGGTGAAGAACGTAATGCTCCATCGTATTATAAGAATAGGGAAAGAGAACTTTATGAACGAAATTGATGTCAGTTGTAGTCCCTTCGATATCAAAAAGAAAAAGTTTAATCATTTTCAATATCCTTGTTCTTTACCACTTTGAGTATAATTTGCGACCCAGCCTTCTGGAGTCTGGAAAACTCGAATCGCTTTCACATGATATTTAGGGGCCAGGTCAAACCAATGGGTCACTCCTTTAGGGACTGATATGAAATCACCTTTTTCACATAGGAGTCTGAAAACTTCTGAGGTCTGAGAGAGGTGGAAAAAGAAATAGCCTTCACCATCAACAAAAAAACGAACTTCGTCTTCGGCATGAGTGTGTTCTGAGAGGAATTTGGCTCTAATCGCCTCAATGTTTGGTGTTTCCTTATGAACATTAATCACATCTGCGTTTACGTAGCCGTGTTTTTTCATATAGGGGCCAAGCTCATGTTCATAAGCTTTAAGAATTATTTCCTGTGAGTCAGTATCTTTAAGAGGCATTGAGGTCTGCCATTGCTCAAAAATAATTCCACGCTCATTCATAAAATTTTTTATGGCCTGAGGGTCTTTGATTTCTTTTTTGACAGGATCAAGGAGAGTTAAATGGGCCATTAGATTTTCCTCATGGTGTGAAAGCACTCAAATAAAAATTCATACGTCTCAATATGCCGTTTGGCAGTTGCGATATCCTTGGCCCAGGTATAGAGACCATGGCCAGCTATAAGAAATCCGTGAATACTTGGTTTTTCTGTAAAATGATGATCCATATTTTTCAAGATTTCTTCCATCACCTGGGAATTGGGGACAATGGGAAGAATCGACTCAAGTTGGTGTGTGGTATTACCATCCAGACCTTTTTGGATTTCAAAGCCTTCAAAACGTAATTGTTTATCCTTAAGGTGAGTCTGAGAGAGGACGGTTCCCAAGACAGAGTGGGTATGCAGAATGCAATTCACGTTTGGATATTTTTTATAAATATGGGTGTGGATTTCTGTTTCGGCTGAAGACTTTATTCCCGGAAGATTAAAAGGTGCGAGCACTTCTCCTTCAGGATTAATCAGGATTAAATCCTCTAAAGAAAATTTGCTTTTATCCACACCAGAGCGGGAGATAATATACTGATTTGGGTTAGAAGACCTGACGGAATAATTAGTCGAAGTGGCCGGGGACCACCCCTTTTGGTTAAAAAACTTGATAGCCTCGAGTAAATCAGTGGCCAGAAATTTATTGGTATCGGTAAACATAAAAGAGGCCCCTTTTTAGGTGCCTTTTCGTACCGCGAACTACATGAATATTGAAGGATAAATTACTAACACGCTCGGCCAACGAGATGCGACTTATGAGACTCTCATTTCGACGCGACTTCAGATGTCTTTTTGTGTCAAAAATGGTTATCTAAAGGCATCAATACATACCCAATTTCTAGAGGCATTCCTTCATGAAAAACCCCTTTCTCGGGAGTGATTTTCAAAATACTCACAAAGATAGTTTCACGCATCTTCATTTGCACAGCCAATACTCTCTTTTGGATGGGGCGATACGTTTAAGTGATCTTTTTAAACGCGCTAAAGAGTTAGAGATGCCGGCAGTCGCCTGTACCGATCATGGCAACATGTTTGGTGGGATTGATTTTTACACACGTGCGCTACAAGCTGGGATTAAACCGATTCTGGGGTCTGAGATTTATTTCACTCCAGGTTCCCGTCATGATCGTAGGGCCCCAAAGAATTTAAAAACTCTGGACTCCCAGGATGAAGTAGAAGGAAGACATCAGATTCATCATTTGATTCTTCTTTGCAAAAATCTAACAGGTTACCACAATTTATGTAAGATCATCTCTAAAGCTTATCAAGAAGGCTTCTACTACAAGCCCCGTGCAGATGCTGATCTACTCCGCGAACATTCAGAGGGTTTAATTGCAACTACGGCGTGCTTGAAGGGCGAAGTCGGTTACAACTTGTTCACTGGGCAAGATGAGCGCGCTTATCAAGCCGCTATGAAGTTCAGGGACATTTTTAAAGATGATTTTTACCTGGAGATTCAAGAAAACGGAATTCCAGAGCAAGTTGACGTTAATAAAAAAATTATTGCCTTTGCGAGAGAGAACTCTATTCCATTGGTAGCAACCAACGACTGTCACTACATTACCCGTGACGACGCTGCTGCTCAGGAAGTTCTCATGTGTATTCAGACCGGAAAAACTCTGGAAGATGAAAAACGCATGAAGCTTTCGACGACTGAGTTTTATTTCAAATCTGCCCAAGAGATGAGGCAAGCCTTTAGTTACGTTCCTGAAGCTTGTAATAACACCCTTAAGATTGCGGATGCCTGTAACCTTGAAATTCGCTGGCAGGATGATAAAGGCAAACAAATTTATCTCCTTCCCAAATTTGAAATTAAAACGGTTGAAACAGAAGAAGAGTTTTTTACCCGTTTATCTCGTGAAGGACTTGAAGAGCGCTTCAATGGTCCCCATTTCAAAGAACTGCGTGCCAAAGATAATTGGGACACTGATCTTAAGATCCAATATCAAGAGCGACTTGAACTTGAAATTAAGCTCATCGCACAGATGGGTTTCACAGGGTACTTCTTAATCGTTTCTGACTTTATTATCTGGGCAAAATCCCAGGGAATTCCTGTTGGGCCAGGTCGAGGATCTGGAGCAGGTTCAATTGTGGCCTACGCTCTCAAAATTACCAACGTTGATCCCATTCCTTACAACCTTCTCTTTGAGCGATTTATCAATCCTGAGCGTATTTCTATGCCGGATTTTGATATCGATTTCTGTCAGGATCGCCGTCAGGAAGTAATTGAATACGTAACCCATAAATATGGTGCAGATCGCGTCGGTCAGATTATTACCTTTGGAACTCTATCCGCTAAGGCCGTACTCAGAGATGTGTCACGAGTTTTTGCTCTTCCTTATTCAGAAGCTGATGCTCTTGCGAAGTTGATTCCGGAGGAATTAGGAATTGAACTTCAGGAAGCGATTGATAAAGAACCAAAACTAAAAGAGCTGGAAGATAATGATCCTAAGATCAGACGAATCCTGCAAATCGGGAAACGACTTGAGGGATTAAACCGCCATGCTGGTATTCACGCCGCCGGTGTTATTATCACCAATGAGCCACTTGTTTCTTATTGCCCACTTTTTAAAGGCGCCAAAGGGGAGCAGGTCGTTCAGTTTGATAAAGATTTTTCTGAAAAAATTGGTCTGGTTAAATTTGACTTTCTTGGCTTAAAAACTTTGACCGTTATTTCCAATGCTTCAAAATTAATTCAGCGAGATCTTAAACCGGACTTTGATATTGAGTTCATTGATTACCGTGATCAATCCGTATACCAACTGATTTCAGAAGGTCACACAGTAGGAGTGTTCCAGCTAGAGTCCTCGGGGATGCAGGATCTATGTAAGAGGATTAAGCCCGATTCAATCGATGATATCACCGCCATTAACGCTCTTTATCGACCAGGTCCAATGGGATCGGGAATGCATCATGAGTTTGCTGAAATCAAGCATGGTCAAAAGCCTGAGATTTATTCCTTTGAGGAACTAAAACCTGTTCTGAAAGATACCTACGGGATTATCGTTTACCAAGAACAGGTAATGAACATTGCGCGAGTCGTAGCTGGTTATTCACTTGGACAAGCGGACATGCTCCGCCGTGCGATGGGGAAAAAGAAAGCTGAAGAAATGCAAATGCATAAAGAGATCTTCAGGAAAGGTGCTGTCGAGCGAGGATTTGACGAAGAAAAAGCCATTGCCCTATTTGAGCTCATGGAGAAATTTGCGGAATATGGTTTTAACAAATCCCATGCCGTTGCTTATTCAGTGATCTCTTATCAGACAGCTTTTCTTAAACACTATTATCCCGCTCAGTTTTTTGCTGCTCTTCTTGGAACCGAGATTAACAACAAAGAAAAAATTACTTCCTATATTCAGGAAGCCAAGAATTTTGATATTGCGATCCTTCCTCCTGACGTTAATGAATCCCTTTGGTTGTTCAACGTTATTGGACAAACCATCCGATTTGGACTTGGAGCCGTTAAGGGAGTTGGCGAAGCTGCAGTCGAAGAGATTGTTCGTGAACGTACAGAAAATGGGCCCTTTAAAGGATTTGTAGACTTCTGTGAACGAGTGAGTTTAAAGGCAGTCAATAAGCGAGTCTTTGAAGCGCTTATTAAAGTTGGGGCTTTTGATTCGAGTGAAAAGTTTAATCGTAAAACGCTTCTTGATAATATGGAATTGATCATTTCTTTTGCCGAGAAGAAACAGGAAGATAAACTCAGAGGGCAAACGTCCCTTTTTGATTTAGGTGAAACTGTCCAGACTTCGGAAGAACAGCTCAGTATTCATGAATCCCAGGAATTTGATGAGAAACAGAAACTCTCTCTTGAGGCTGAGCTGCTAGGTATTTATGTCTCTGGTCACCCCCTAATGAGATTTAAAGATATTATGGGGAAACTAACGAGCATGAGTATTGCTTCGATTCAGGACCTTCCTACGGTTGCAAAACCAGAAGGCTATAACCCTCGAATGGGGGATGCTAATGACCCAAGTAAACGAAGCATGATCATCGCTGGTATGATCTCAGAAAATAAAGTGATTCTGACTAAGAAGGGCGACAAGATGGCCTTCGTCACTTTTGAAGATTTGTCAGGCAAAATAGAGTGCCTTTTCTTCCCTAGAGTGTTTGCCGAATTTCAACAGTTTCTTGCACAAGATGAGCCACTGCTTTTAACTGGTGTAGTTAATTTAGCTGAAGATCCTAAGAAGTTTTATCCTAGTAAGGTCAGTCTACTCAAAGATGAATCTGATGATCGGGTTACTTCTGTAAGAGTCAGTGTTCCATTACAGCATTTAAATCCCCATTCTCTAACTCAGTTAAAGCAAATTGTTTTAAGTTATCGGGGGTCTGTGCCTGTCCATTTTATTTTTGAGACCTCAGAAGGTCGCGCTCGCATGCAGTTGGATGACACATTCATGGTGAGCCCTTCGCCTCAGATGGCGGCAAAATTAAATGAGCTTCTGAACACCAATTCTGTTTCATTTATTATTGACGGTAAAGTAGAGGAACTTCGTCAGTGAGATATTTCCTCTTTCTTTTCTTACTGATGATTAATTCAGCTTTTGGGCAGTTGGTGAATTCCGTTGACCTCGCTGAAAAACTAGATGTCTCGACCGAGGAAGCTGCTAAAAAAGAACTCCTTCATCTCGCGACTCTTAAGAGCATTGAAAAATTTGTTCCAGAGTTAGGATATAAGAGTGAGGATTTTAACGAAAAGCTTAATAGCAGCTTCAGAGAATATTTTAATCAATACAAAGAAAAAAAGATTATCGAAAAATTTGGAAAGAGTTATAAAGACACTCTCTCTCAAACTGAGCTGGCCTCTTTTACATCCAAGCTTGAAGAAGAGAGGCATGGTGTGTTCGTTCGCTACTCCCATACTCTTGAGCTTTTAAGCTCTCATTCTTTTGCCCACATCGAGCAAGACAAAAATGATCCTTTAAGCTGGAGAGCAAAAGTGAATCTGGAAATTGACCGGATCAAGCTTGATAGGCTCCTTCGTAAAATTATCAAGGGAGAGAAGAAGCCTTTTTCTAAAATAATTGTAATAACTGAAATCGATCCTGCAGGATTTTTCTGGCCGGATCTTGGTCTTGAGAACGAAAAGAAATTCATCAATCCTTTGAATGCATCATGGTTAAAATGGCTAAACGACAATATCCCATCCACTGTTGAGGAAGTTGTTATTTGTGATTCTGACTGCACTAACTACTTCACAAAGTGGTCTGCTCAACATCCCGACGATGTTTCAGTTCCTGAGGAATACAGCAGTTCGGTATTTTTAAAGACCAACATTCTTTTAAAGCGAACATCCGTTTTGGATAACGTTCAAGAGGTCACTTTTGAATGGGAGGGCCGGGCACTTCTGCATGACCTCGCCACCAAGCGTATTTTAGCGAGTTTCGCTCTTCCACCTGAAAAAAGGACCTTCAGACAGTTAGATCAAAAGGCGCTTAATTCGGGGATTGCAAGTTCACTTTACCGTTCTCCCTTAACTGCCTTTATGCAATTCAATCGCAAGCTTGAACAGAAAGTAGGATTCAACCGAGTATCTAAGTTGGTCATTAAGGGCCATCGGCACTTAGGAGAGGTCTATTTGCTCATTGAGATGCTTAAAACCCGAGGCTCTTCGTTGGGCTTTGAGGTTGAATTGGACAGTATTTCTAAAGAAGAGGCAAATTTGCTCTGTTTCTACCAGGGTGAGGAAAAATCGTTTACGGATTTATTGTCGAGCATAAAAGAGTTAAAATCTTCTCATGGTTATACGTTAGTGAATGAATTTACAGGAGTTCACCACGTAATCAAGTTTGTTAGTGAATAACTCTGAGGAATACGATGTCAAAATCAGTCTGGATTATTTCGCCATTTTTGATGGTGCTGATGTTTTTAGAGTCTTGTGCTCCAATAACGCGCAGAAGACCAATCAGTCAGGCGAATAGTCTCAATCGAGTTTCTCAATTTAGTCCCATTAAAAAGAAAATCGCCTTACTCACGTTTTATAATGAGTCACCTATGGGTGGTGAGGATTTAGCGATTGTGGCGACTGAAGAGTTTCGTAAAGAGGTAAGCAGGTCTCGGGAATTTATTATTGATCCTGATGCTGAAAAGATCTTTGGAAACTCCAAAGAAATTTATGCAGGTGGGGGAGTTAAATTAGTTCAGTTGGCCCGCAAAGCTAAAATGTCTGGTGTTAACATTGTGGTTTTTGGAAGAATTAAAGAAGCAAGAGTCCGGCAAAAAAGTGATGAAATAGGCTTTGTCAGAAAAGTAAAATCTCTGGCTGAAACCTATGTTGAAATCAAGGCTTATGATGTTTTGGCGAATAAAGAATTATTTACGGAAACCGTTGATGGTAATATTTCAGACGATAACTTGAAGTTTTACCAGGGAGAAAGTGAAGATAACTTGTCCTATCGTCAGGAGCTGCTTCGTTACTCTATCAAGGTGGCGGTCAGGAAAGCTGTCCCTCAAGTCGTTAAGATTGGCTCTCGTCTAGATTGGATGGGCCGAGTGGCAAAAATTATTGGAACAAGAATATACCTCAATGCTGGTCGATCTTCAGGGATCAACCTGGGTGACATTATGAAGGTCATAACTGAAGGACAAGAGGTCTATGACCCCGAATCTGGTGCGATGATTGGCATGTCTCAAGGAGAAGTTAAAGGAACATTGGAAGTAGTCGATTACTTCGGAGAAGATGGGGCCATCTGTGTTCTTCATTCCGGTGGATCCGTTACGGAGGGGGATTTTGTCCAACTCTACTAATATGGCAGAAGAAATTAAAAAAGCTCAGTTCTTAGTTGTTTCATCCTCGCCTTACATGCGAGGTATCCTCAAATTCGTCCTGGAAACCCTTCTCCAGATCGAAGTTACCGAGCTAGAGTCTGAAGAGAAGGCGCTCTCATTCCTTAAGAATATTGATAATAAGCCCAGCATTATAGTCTATGATTACACGCCCAATGCTTATCTGTTGGAAGATTTCGTTGGATTTCTTAAAGAAAATTCTAAGTTCGTTCGAATTGTTGTCCTGGTAGATGAAGTTCGCGCTGAGGGCAAAGAGATACTAAAAGATATTCAGCAAGTGAAACTGATGCAGGAATCAGACTTACCCGGTGAACTGGTTAAAGAGGCACAGAATCTTTTTGTTGATACACCCTTTATTAATGAGGATCCCTATAGCCGTATCGATATTGATTTTCTCTCAAAATTAGATGGAATTAACAAAAACTTATACATCCGAATTGGCAAAGATAAGTTTGTTAAGATCTTTAACGAGGACGACAACACCAATCTGTTAGACATAAAAAAATACAAAGAAAAGGGTATCAATTACCTGTATGTTAATCGTGAAACGGCGATGTGGGTAATTGGTCAGATTCAAAAACAGATTAATATATTTTTAAAGGCCAATAACTTTCGTTTCATTCTTAGGGGAGCAAGCGATACTCCCGAGAAAAGATATGAACAGAAAATTCTCCGTATTGATGATGAAGTTCACGTCGATGCCGAGTTTAAGGAAACAATTGAAAAGGCGATTGAAAACATTCGCGCCAACGTCGAGAAAGAGCAAAAAATTGAACAAGTTCTCGCCAATTTAAAGAATAACAGTACTGATTATGCTTTTTTTACACAGAAAATGAACCTCACGAGTATTGTATCTTGTGTTCTTGCAAAGCAGTTGGACTGGATCTCTAAAACGACTATGGATAAACTTGTTTATGCCTCAGTCCTCTGTGATATTACCCTGGCCGTAAGACCAGAGCTTTTGAAAATTCAGACTATGCAGGAATTTGAAAAGATTAAATCAACGTTGAGTGATGAGGATCAAAAGATCTTCCTTTCGCATCCTAAGGATGCAGCAAATTTGATTAAAAGATATTTTTCAGCAGCTCCTCCTGATACGGACTCGCTGGCCTATCAGCACCACGAGCAGCCTGATGGGCACGGCTTCCCACTTCGGCTAAAGGCAGAAAGGATCTCGCCCCTCTCAGCTCTCTTTATTGTTGCGAATGATTTTTCTTATTATTTTTTATTAGATGATGAGCCAACGATGGATGACTTTTTGCTTAAGTGCCAGAGTCGTTATGACTTTGTGAATTTTCGAAAAGTTTTAAAAGCCTTAGAAAGATTAAAAAAATGAACATAAAAAAAGCCCCTTTCGGGGCTTTTTTTTATTCTTTGGATTGTTTCTCAGATTTACGTTTTTCACGTTCTGACTTCTTCTCGGCTTTCCATTGCTCTCTCTCACCTTTATTCTCTTCATGAAGCTTTTTCATGGCCTCTTTGTGAGATTTTCGACAGTCCTGAAGGGCTTCTTTCGAGGAAGCACCCTGAACGCAACCTTTGTGAGCTTGGAGGGCGCTGATTTTTTGATCAATGTTAGCAGAAATTTTTTGCTTCACTTCATCGAGATTCTGCTCTTTCTTTTCGTCAGCGTAGGCGACAGACATTATGAGAGTTGCAATTAACAGAAATTTCATACCACTTCCTCCAATTGAATTATTAGAACTGATTGAGTTTAAGTCAGACCAGCTGGTAGTCAATAGGGTCAGTAATTCCAGCCTCTTTGAAGCCTCTTATGCGTAGGGCACAAGAATCACACTGCCCACAAGCCTTGGCAGAGCTCTTGTAGCAGGACCAGCTAAGGTTGAATGGTACGTTTAGCTCTACACCCTTAAGAACAATATCTCTTTTTTTCATATTAATAACAGGAGTCAGAATTTCGATATTTCCAGCTTTGGTGCCTTCTTTAATCACCTTATTGAATGCTTCGTAGTAGCTCGGACGGCAGTCCGGGTATCCTGGAGAGTCTTCATGGTTGGCACCAATGTAGAGTTTAGTCGCACCCACGACTTCGGCCCAAGACACAGCGAGAGATAAAATTATGGAGTTTCGGAAGGGGACATATGAATCAGGGATAACCGCTGAATCACCTTTGTAGTTTTTGACTGCGATGTTCTCGTCAGTCAAAGAGCTTCCCCCAATTTGCTGGAGGAAAGTCATATCGATGATCTTTCTTTTTTCTAGAGGTATTTTGTAATAATTGCAGATCTCGTCAAATGAAATGTGCTCACGGGCCGAAGTCTTTTGGCCATAGTTTAAATGAAGCGCATAGACGTTTTGGTGGTCACGAGCGGCAAGTCCAGCACAAACCAGAGAGTCCATTCCGCCACTTAAGAGAACAATAACTTTTTCCATTTAGATCTTCTCGCAATACTCAGTAATTTTATCTTCGATGACCTTAACTTTTTTGAGTGCACTTGCTTTTTTCGTCGCAAGATCTCCTTCAGTTTCTCTAACCATTACATAAAACTTTATTTTAGGTTCGGTTCCAGAGGGGCGAAGGAAGAGTTTATTGCCGTTTTCAAAAGTAAAACTAAGAACATTGCTCTTTGGAAGTTTAAGACCGAGCTCATAATCCTCAGTCGAAGCAATTTTCTCTCCAGCAAAGTGAGTCTCAGGAAATTTTCTGAAGAAATCCATGATACGTGAAATTTTTTGTGCTCCGGCCATCCCTTCGTAATCCAGGCAAAGAAGCGACTCATAATAAAACCCGTATCTAGTATAGATCTCATCCAGAGCTTCAATTAAGTTTTTTCCTTGGAGTTTAAAGTATAAGGCAACTTCAGACATCAGAGCGACAGAACTCACACCATCCTTGTCACGACTCTCAGCATGTGGCATGTAACCAAAAGATTCTTCCGAAGCGAAGACAAAATTGTATTTAGAATTTTTCTCTTCTAGTTCCCGAATAAGTGCCGCCATCCATTTGAAGCCGGTCAAAGTGTCCATTACAGTTCCACCAAATGATTCAACAATGGCGTTTTGTATTGGTGAAGTTACAATCGATTTAACGACCAGTGCATTTTCGGGAAGAGTTTTAAGTTCGACTTTTTTCTTGAAGACGTAATAAAGCATTAATGCGGCAATTTGATTCCCGTTGATGATTGTCGGAACTCCGTGATGGTTTACGACAACACCCAAGCGGTCACAATCTGGATCTGTACCATAAACAATGTCAGCATTATTTTTAAGCATGTAATCTGTAGCGAGTTTGAGTGCCTTTGGATCTTCCGGGTTCGGAGATTTAACCGTAGGAAAGTTTCCATCCGGTTGAGCTTGTTCCTCAATGCTGTGAGTTTTTGAAAAACCCAAACGTTTTAAAATATGTGTGCAAGGAACTTGTCCCGTGCCGTGAATAGCAGTGTAGACAACCGAGAGTTGTGATCCGTTTGTTTTACACATATTGCTATCTTGAACGACTTTATTTTCGATCATTTTATAATATGCTTCTTCAACTTTCTCGTCTGTCCAAATAGCTAGACCCTTTGCCTGTGCTTCTTCAAATGGCATGTGTTTAATTTGTTGCCAGTCCGTTAGGTCGTTATAGGCATTGATAATTTCTTTATCTACGGGTGGAACTACTTGGGCGCCATCATTCCAGTAAGCTTTGAAACCATTATAAATGGGAGGATTGTGGCTCGCTGTGATCATGATCCCGGCCTGTGCTTTGAAATATCGAACACCGAAAGACAGCATCGGAACTGGAGTCAGCGTGTGAAAAACATGGGCCTTAATGCCATTAGCGGCAAACACACCGGCAGCCTCGAGAGCAAATTCTTTAGAGAAATTTCTTGAGTCGTAAGAAATGACTGCCGAGCCAGTACCAAAGTTTTTGATGATCATCTGACTCATGGCTTGAGTCGCGCGACGAACATTGTATTTATTCATTCTATTTTGACCCATACCGATCGGAGCGCGAAGTCCGCCAGTCCCAAACTCTAAATCACGGTAGAATCTTTCAGTAAGATCAGCTTCAGTACCAGGAAGACCTTCAATTATTTTAGTAATTTCTGACCTATCAACTTCCGCAAAATATGGATTAGTGCCCCACTGTTTGGCCTTCGCGATAATACTTTGGTCCATTTTATTTCCTCTTGATAAATAAATCACATCAAACTACCTGGCCAACCAGGCAAATGTCAAAAATGACGCAATACAAACACTTGATTCTCTCTTAATTGATTACTAAGATGGGGCCTATGGCTAACGCAAAAAATAAGCATCCAAAAAATATACCTGGTCCCTTTTACTGCACTGACCCTGATGATGATGGGGGAGAGGGGTGTATTGCTTGCAATGTCTGTTACTCTGGCGCTCCTGAATTTTTCGCCGAAGACGATAATGGCAATGCTTATATCAAAAAACAACCCACAACACCTGACGAAATTGCTCTATGTATTGAGCAAATGGACGCCTGCCCGGTTAATTCAATCGGCAAGAACGGATAGATTTTTTTTCTCCCACCGAATCACATTTCCCACTTAAACTATTGGTATCTATAGTTTAAATCCTAAAAGGGGAATGAATGAATCCTAGTATTATTGAACTTACTGCGACGATTATTTTTGCCATAGCAGTTCTTCACACCTTCGTTGTTTCAAAGTTTGCCGACATGGCCCATCACCATCCTGAGGGATCAATGATGAGAAATCTTTTGCATTATTTTGCAGAAGTTGAAGCCGTGTTTGGAATGTGGGCGTTGGTATTTATTGGCGTCGTTATTGGCGTTGAAGGTATACATGGCCCAGTCACATATCTTGAAAGTTTAAACTTCACTGAACCAGCATTTGTTTTTGTCATCATGGCAATGGCTGGAACTCGTCCGGTAATTAAGTTATCTGAAAATATGATTGTTATGGTTTCAAAACTGATCCCAATGCCTCGTAAGATGGCTTTTTACTTTACAGCGATGGTTCTTGGGCCACTTCTTGGTTCATTTATTACTGAGCCAGCAGCTATGACGGTAACCGCTATTATTCTTCTCAAAAACTTTTATGGTGATAAGGCCATGAGTACGAAATTCAAGTACGCCACAATTGGTTTGTTATTTGTTAACGTTTCAATTGGCGGAACACTTACTCACTTTGCTGCTCCTCCAGTTCTTATGGTTGCTGGTAAATGGGGTTGGGGCATGGGTCACATGATTACTAACTTTGGTTATAAAGCAGCTATCTCTTGTATCATCAGTGCGTTGACTATAGCACTGGTGTTTAAGAAAGAACTCTTGGGCGACTTTAAATTGGCCGCAAATCCAAATGAAGAAAAAACTCCAGTTTGGATAACTTTTGCACACGTTGTATTTCTGGCTTTAGTTGTTCTTACTGCTCACCACATGGTGGTCTTTTTAGCTGCCTTCCTTTTCTTTCTTGGTTTCACAGCAATCACAGCAAAATATCAAGAACCTGTTCAAGTTAAGGCTTCACTAATGGTAGGATTCTTCCTTGCCGGATTAATTGTTCTTGGAACCCCACAGAAATGGTGGCTACAGCCATTAATCGCAAGTTTGTCTGATCAGGTTCTCTATTTTGGATCAACTGCCCTGACAGGTATCACAGATAACGCTGCTCTTACTTATCTTGGTTCCCTTGTTGAGCTAACCGATTCTGCAAAGTACTGGCTTGTTGCTGGTGCAGTCACAGGTGGTGGTTTAACAGTTATTGCCAACGCTCCGAACCCTGCTGGTTTCGGGATTCTCAAGGATTCATTCCCAGAAGGTGGAATTACTCCATTGGGTCTTTTAAAAGGTGCTTTGTATCCAACTTTCATTGCCATTCTTTGTTTTGAACTTTTGCCAAGTCTTGGCTAATACAGAGGCTGCCTTCGGGCAGCCTTTTTTTTGGAGAAAAATGTCAGATAATGCTTTTAAGAACTGGATAAATACATCTGTCGTAAAGAAAATGGGCAAAGTCTTTCATGAGGTTTACCCGTCGTTTGATCAGAAAAGATTTCAAAAAATATCATCCAAGTTAGATGCTTTAGAATTGAAACAGCGAGTTCAGTTACTTACCGAAGGGCTTAGCATCGAGCTTAGTGGCCATTACCCGGATGATATGAAAATTATCGATAAAGTCTTGAAGAGAAAAGTATTGAAGGGTTTTGAACTCTGGCCTATTTCAGAGTACATCTCGCAATTTGGTCTTGAGCACTTTGATGAATCTCTGGAATTGATGTATCAGCTGACCCAGCAATTCACCTCTGAATTCGCCATAAG
>JAIFLR010000122.1 GCA_020048985.1 Halobacteriovorax sp.
AAGGCCTCATTTCTCCTTTTTTATGATGTGAATAAAGACAAGACTATTGACCTGATTGCTGGGGTCCTTAATCAGCGAAGCGAAGTCAGTCAGATCCCATTAAAGTTATATCTGGGGAGCATCAAGGGCGGATTGCTTTCTTTCATTGAGGACCCAGGTTTTATCAAACTTCCCCCGGCGCCAACGAGTTCTGTGACCCTTCTGGATTATGATTTAGATGGCTGGATTGATATTTTTATCGGGAACTGGTTTGAGAGCCGCAAGGGACAATATTATCCGGTTTCCGACAGACTGCTTAGAAATAACAAAGGCAAATTTGAAGAAGTGACTTCACTTCTTCAAGACGAATCCAATAAAACGGCCGATCAACTTTATCCTCCCAATGCTCGTCCGACTTATGGATCATCGAGTTGCGATATTGATCAAAATGGTTACCCTGATATTCTTACCGCCTCTTCTTCCGGTCACAAAAATAAACTTTGGATGAACTTAGGGAATCCTCAGACGGGTGAGCGCAAATTTGAGGATATAGGGCCTAGTACGAATTATGCTTCCGATCCCAACGGAAGCCTTATTCCAACGGGTGGTGGTCGTAATTTTTTTAGTGCTTGTACTGACTACAATGATGACGGCGTGATGGATATATTCTTAGGTTCGTTGTCCCATGCCTACGACAATGAATCAGTTGATAAATCCAGCATCCTTACGGGTTCCAAAGAAACTTATCCGCCTTATTTTCTTCGCACAGAATACCTCAGTGATGCCACCAGTGAAGCGTGGAACCAGGGCGATAAGAGGGGAGTTTGGGT
Organism: Halobacteriovorax sp.; assembly: GCA_020048985.1. GTDB lineage: Bacteria > Bdellovibrionota > Bacteriovoracia > Bacteriovoracales > Bacteriovoracaceae > Peredibacter. The sequence continues at coordinate 810 of JAIFLR010000122.1, forward strand.
CGATTACAATTTAGATGGAAGAGTGGATTTGGTCGTCGATAACTCGGGCTTTCCCCCTTACTCTAGGCTCGTTATGTTCGAGCAAGATGAATCTCACGCTTTTATGAACGTAGCAGGGCAGTTGGGAATTGATGTGGTTAATCCCACAGGGACAATTACTATGGACCTCAATCATGATGGTCTGCCAGATCTGATCACTTCTCAGAACAATATTAGACATTCGGATATTCCGCCTCGTTTGTATGTTTTTGAAAATCAGAAAAAAATCTCTGGCAGAAAGTCACTTAAAGTTCACTTACGTGGCATAAAATCCAACACTGAAGGTCTAGGGGCCATGGTGATGCTTTATGCAAAAAAAGATAACAAAAAATTTGTTCAACGACGGTGGAATGAATTCTCGCAAGGCGGACTCACCTCTCAGAACGAAGAGGGGATTATCTTTGGTATTGATAACGGTGTTGAAGCTGCCGGTATAAAAGTCCGCTGGCCGTACAAGGCAAAATCCGGTTTTAAGCAGGGTCAAGTCATAGAAAAACTCTATCCACTCCAGGGATTCCTCACCAAAGATTTCGTCGAAGTCACGGTTTGTGAAGATGGAAAGATTCTGGCCGGAAAAATTTCCTGTCAGTTTTAAATGACTTCGGTTTATTTCTTCTTAATTAAATCAACCAGACTCTTAATATGTTCAGGCATTGCTTTAAAATTCAGACTCGAAAGATGAATGTGCTGTCTTGGTAAACCCTTGAGCTCATAGACCTTCAAATTACTATTCTTATCCAGAGTGTGGTCAGGAACAATTGCTAAACCCACGCCTTTATTCACTAATTTTTGAATCGTCGTAATCGAATTCACAATAACAATTTTCTGTGAACGTTTTTTAAAAAGCTGGAACAGGTGGTCTTGTTCAGAGTAAACAATCCATGGATATTCGGAGGCTTCCTTGGGATTGATCTCATTCTTACTTACGAGAACCATTTTCTCATCGAATAATTTGAGTGAACTCACAAGTTCACTCTGAATGTTTTCAGTGGAGAAAATGATGTCATATTTACCATTATGAAGTTTCTCTTTGAGGTTTTCGAGACTATTAACTTCAACGTTAAGCTGATGCGAACTGGTTTTAGTAAAATCAACCATCACGTCATTAAACCAAGTCTCAAGTAAACCGTGTAGAATGCCCACTCTGATGGTCTTGTTCATGTGTCCAAAAAATATATCCTGCAGTTTTTCTTCAAACTGATCCAATTCCAAAAGCAGGGCCTGTCCTTTTTCTGTCAGAAGGACTTTTTTTGAAGATCGAATGATGAGTTGCTGGCCAACAGATTCTTCCAAAAGTTTAATCTGACGGCTCACGGCCGATTGGGCGATATTTAATTCTTGGGCAGCTTTTGAAAAGTTAAGATAACGGGACGTAATCATGAAGGCTTTGACGTAGCGGTAATCCAGAGAGATGTCTTTCATTTCTTGGCCGCCCATGGTGGAAGTTTAGATTCATCTTTAAAAAATTTTCCAACGTGTTGTCCATCAGCGGCGTTGGTCACGACAAAACCTTCTTCGTTGTTGGCCGGATCAAGCAGGTAATCCAAAGTTGAGTCTTGGGTGTAGTAAGCGGTAAAAGGATCAATCAGAACTTTCAATGTGAAATTGATCAAGGGATAACTAGTTTCCATAACCAAATCATCATTGTCCAATTCTGAGAAGCCAGTGTCATAAGTAAAACCGCCACAGCCTTTTCCGCCAATTTTAATCCGGAATAAGAGACCATTCAAAGTATAGTCATTTTCCTGCATGAGTTGTATCTGGCGAACAGCACTATCTGTTACAAATAATTTAATATCTGAGGCGAGAAGATTTTTTTCCATGTGGCATCCTAGCAAAGCTTTTGAATATTGTCTTTAGTAGGACATGACCTTATTCTGTTAGGAATTGAGGTATTTAACTATGAAAGCCTACTATATTGTTCAAATTGACAGACCAGAGCAGCATCACGTCAAAGTCACCCTGAAATTCACACGTCCCCAGAATGCGTCCAGCATGAAGGTTTTCCTTCCGTCATGGAGTCCGGGCTCGTACTTGATGAGAGAATATGCCCGGCATATTAGGTGGTTTGAAGCCTCTCAAGGCAACGGCGAAATTCTTTATTATCAGCAACAGGCCAAAGGCATTTGGGAGATTGACTGGAAACAATCCAATCTCAAAACTGAACAGACTGAAGTTCAGGTTTGTTATGAGATCTATTGCAAAGAGCTTACTGTAAGGACTTCTCATGTCGACGCTTCACATGCCTTTTTGCATGGCCCTAGTTACCTTATGGGTGTGTTAGGGGAGAATCTTGATAATCCGACGATTGAATTCAGATTCCCTCCACTTTGGAGCAAGCTGAGCACGACTTTGAAGGATATATCTTCAACTCGGAATCAATTTATCTATAGCGCTAAGAATTATGACGAGTTGATTGATACGCCGGTTGAGATTGGTTGTCATGAAACCGATGGGTTTTTGTATAAAGGAATACCTCACCACCTGGCCAATTACGGAGAGATCTATCCTCATAAACAAAATCTAAAAGAAGATATTAAAAAAGTTGTTGAGGCGGTTGCTAAGCACTTCAATGAAGATTTGCCTTATGATCAGTATCTTTTTCTGACTCATTTTGTACCAAAACTTTACGGCGGACTGGAGCACTTGAATTCAACTGCCCTTCAGTTTGACGGAAGAAAACTTGGAAATCGAAAAGATTATTTAACCTATCTTTCACTTTTAGGGCATGAGTACTTTCATTTGTGGAATGTGAAAAGAATTCGTCCTGAGGAGTTGGGACCTTTTGATTATTTGAATGAAAATTATACATCCCTCCTGTGGTTAGCTGAGGGACTGACGAGTTTTATGGATGATCTTTTTGTTTACCGCGCAGGAATTTCGACATTGGAAGAATACCTGGACATGGTCAAAGGGAATTTTGATGTCTATTTTTCTACGCCAGGAAAAAATTATCATTCTCTCGAGCAGAGTTCATATAATGCTTGGGTAAAACTTTACCGGCCTGATGAGAACTCAAAGAATTCTTCTGTTAGTTATTACTTAAAGGGTGGGTTGGTCTTTGCTGTTCTCCACGGACTTTTAGTGGAGAAAGGAAAGTCCATTAACGATCTTCTGATGGCCTTGTGGGATGATTTTAAACTCAGACCAGAGAAGGGGATATCCAGAGATGGAATTTATGCTTTAATCAAAAAAATTGGCGGGCAGGAAGTCCTCAGTCAATTTTCTAATATGGTTGAAACAACCCAGGACATTGACTTTGAGTCAGCTTTTAAAAAAATGGGCTGTGAGTTTAAATGGCAGGAATCTAACCGGCCATGGCTTGGCCTTGAGTGGGAGTTTATTGGTGACAGGGCGATAGTCAAAAATATTACTTTGGATGGCCCTGCTCACCGATCGGGACTCAATGCCGGGGATGAAATCGCATTTTTAAATGGTCTTCGTTTTCTCAGAGAGGACGCAGAGAAGTTAGACAGCATGTTAATGATTGATCAGCCTTACGAATTTCTGATTTCTCGCTTGGGAAAAATGGAGCGAGTTGAGGTCACGCCACTAAAAGCTCCTCGCACTTTGAAAGAAATTTCTATTATCGATCGATCAATTGCAGAACGCTGTTTTAAATTTTAATCCAGGCAAGTGCAACCACTAGCCCATGCTTTTCTTCTAATTTCCACTCACCCTGGGTTTGGGAAGGAGCATGGATCCAGTGCTCATGGCCGATTTTCAGTGAAGAGAATTCCACCGGATGAGGGAACTTCCCCGTGTTCATTAAGGCCTTGAAGGCTGCTTCTTTTAGTGACCAAACAGAGAGCGGATTGATTTTTAAGTCTTCGGGGTGGGAAATTCTTTCCAGGATCGCAGGCTTAACAATCCGTTCCATGGGCTCGATATCAATCCCGACTGAAATGAGATCCTTTGCATCACCGACTACCGCTGCACCCCATTCGGGAGTATGGGAGAGAGAAATAGTCAAAGATGGATGACCTTTCACTGCGCTATATTTTTCCAGTATTAGGTCACTAATCGCCAGATTAGTTCCTCGTTCACTCAGGCAAAGCCTAAGGGCTTCCCGAGAAAGGCAAAAACCCTGCTCCCTTTTGGGATGGACACCATCGCCGAGAACTGAAGTGACGAGTTGTTTCCACTCCGTCTCTTGAGATAAATTTAAGGTGTTAATTAATCGGTAGTTCAGCATAGTTGACTCAGTTTATCTTGAAACTCAATGTCTCTCAAGTTATCTAAAATAATGTTCGGAAAAAATCCCAATTTGCCTATAATTGATTCATAAACCCTCCAGGAGAATTTTTATATGCCTCAAGACCAAAGACAACAGGCCAAGTTTGCAGCTATTTCTCGTAAGACTAGAAAATGTTCTGTTCCAGTAAATGAACAGGGCAAATATCTTCGCGTTAGTCAGTACTATGGCGAGAACGTATACAATTATCATCTTTCAAAATCTCTTTCACTTGAAGACAAAGAAACTCTTAAGCAAGTGATTGATGGAAAACGGACGATCGAAAAACCTCTCGCTGCTAAAATCGCAAATTCAGTGATGGACTGGGCAATTTCAAAAGGTGCGACTCACTTTTGTCATTGGTTCCAACCTCTCACAGGTTCGACTGCTGAAAAGCATGATGCATTTTTAAGTTTTGATGGTGATCGTCCTATCGAGCATCTTTCTGCAACTCAACTTATGCAAGGTGAGTCGGATGCCTCTTCATTTCCAAACGGTGGATCTCGTGCAACTTTTGAGGCACGTGGTTATACAACTTGGGATTTAACTTCACCCATTTTTATTCAAGGTTCTGCTAACGGAAAAACATTAGTTATTCCTACCGCATTTGTTTCTTACCACGGTGATGCTCTAGATACTAAAACTCCACTTCTTCGTTCTGATCTTCGAATTAATGAAGTCATGTTGAAGTTTTGTAATCTTGTTGGCATGAAAGACGTGAATAAAGTGTATACAACGTGTGGAGCTGAACAAGAGTACTTCCTGATTGATAAGGCGTTTTATTTCAGTCGTCAGGATTTAGTAATGACTGGACGTGCACTTTTCGGTTCTCTTACATCTCGTAACCAACAACTTGAAGATCACTATTTTGGATTGATTGAAGACCGTGTTCTTGCTTATATGCAGGAAGTAGAAATTGAACTTTATAAAATGGGTATCCCTGCTAAAACTCGCCACAACGAAGTTGCTCCGGGGCAATTCGAGATGGCGCCTATTTTCAAAGATTCAAACACTGCCGCTGATAACAACCAAATCGTGATGACTGTTCTTCGTACAGTTGCTCTTAAACATGATTTCGTCTGCCTTCTTCATGAAAAGCCGTTTGCAGGCGTCAATGGTTCAGGGAAACACTTGAACTGGTCTATGTCGACGGATACAGGAACAAATCTTCTTGAGCCAGGACACAACCCTCACGAAAACTTTCGTTTTCTAGCAGTGGTTGCAACTGTGACTGAAGCCGTGTTCCGCCATGCTGACATTATCCGTATGGGTATTGCTTCTCACGGAAATGATCACCGTCTTGGTGCTAACGAAGCTCCTCCTTCGATCATGTCAGTGTTCCTTGGTGACACTCTTACTAAAATTTTTGAATCTATGGTTTCTAGTGGCGATTACGTTCATGCTGCTCGTCAGACACTTGATCTGGGAACTCGTCAGCTTGCTGACATTTTCAAAGACAACACCGATCGTAACCGTACGTCACCATTTGCTTTTACAGGAAATAAATTTGAGTTTCGTGCTTGCGGCTCTTCAGCTTCAATCGGATATCCGCTTTCAATCTTGAATGCCTGTATCGTTGATATTTTCGAAGAAACAAACAAGATTATTGAAAGTGAATTGGCAAAAGGTAAAACATCAGATGAGGCACTCGTTGCTGTTATTTTGAAGTGGTATAGTAATGCTCAGGCCGTTGTCTTCAATGGTGATGGATACTCTGCTGAATGGGTTAAAGAAGCTGCTAAACGCGGTCTAGGAAACCTTCGTACAACTCCAGAGGCAATTGCTGTTTTAAAAGATTCTAAAAAAACAAATGTACTACTTAAAACTGGTGTATTCAGAGAGTCTGAAATTAGCACACGTCACAATGTTATGCTTGAGCGCTACATTAAGTGTCGTGAGATTGAAGTAAGAACACTTCGTCACATGGTTCTCACTCAAGTTCTTCCTGCGGCTATCAGCTATAAAGCGATGCTGGCAGAAAGTGTGAAAATGCATAAAGACGCTGGAGCCGACAGTGCTGTAGAACTTGAAGTTCTTAAGCAGCTATCTGATTTGACTAGAAACCTACTTGATCAAACGAACCAGTTAAATACTGCTTTGGAAGATGCACATAAAAAGCTAGATGAAGAGGCCCTTTCTAAGAAAATTGGTGCTGATATTATGCCAGCATCATTCAAGGTCGCTGCTATCTGTAACCAGATTGAAGAACTTTTGCCTGAGTCTGAATGGCCAGTACCAAAAATCTTCGACATGCTATTTATTCGCTAAATGCTCTCATGAAGGCCCCGAAAGGGGCCTTCTTTTTTTAATCTTTAGATCCCCTTGAGGTCAGTTTGCTTCAGGAAGAGTAGAATTTAGTCTTATGGCACATATGAAATTACTCTCGCTGTTACTTGCATTAACATTATCCCCAGCTCTTGTAGCGTCCGTAGTGACGATGGGTTTTGGTGAATTTCCCCCTTTCGTTTTTCCAGATGGTAAATCAGGTATTGAAATTGAAATCACGCAGGCAGCACTCGCTCATACTGGCCACAAGTTGGTGCCAATTGTTCTGCCTATGGCACGACTACCAACCGCTTATCTCGGCCAGAAGATCGATTCCATCATGTCAGACGTTGGAAATAAGAATTTAGTGCAAGATGGGTACTACGGGGACGTGTCGGTAATTTATCAAAATGTTTTTATTACTTTAAAAAAACGAAAGATTTTAATTAAAACTCCCAAAGACCTGGATGGGTTAACTGTGATTGGTTATATTGGGGCGGGAACTCGGTATCCACTTTGGCTGGACAAGGTTATCAGTACCGGAAGTTACATTGAAAAGAATCAGCAGGAACTTCAGATTCTGCAGCTTCTTCAGGGGCGCGTCGATGTCGTTCTGAGCGATCGCGACATTTTTAAGTATTACTACATTCAAACCAAGAAAAATACCAAAGCTGTATTTTCTGATTTTGTTTTTCACCCTGTCCTAAAAGAAGATCCTTTAGACTTTCGCCCAGTTTTTCGTTCCAAACAAGTAAGAGATGATTTTAATTCAGGTCTCAGACACATCAAGAGAAGTGGAGGCTACCAGGCCATTTTTAACAAGTATCTTCAGGAATAGGTTAGGCTGGTCAACGCAGCCGATGGATAGTAGTCTCTGATACCATAATGCAATTGAAAATATTCTTTTTACCAATCGTAGCAACCGGAGCATTGCGTGCAGCAGCATTTGGTGCCATCACGCCCTATTTTTGATAAATATTTAACGGAATAGTTTAGGCCACTATGCAGTCACAAAAGAATAAAACCTTTCGTTCAATTAAAACCAAACTGACGGCCGCACTGGTTCTGCTGAGTCTGGTACTCACGTCATTTATTGTTTTCTTAAACTTTTATATTGAATATAAAAACAACCTGACTTTACTTGATCATAAGCTTCAGCAAATAAATGAATCAAGTGTGCCTTCAATTGCCAGCGGGGCGTGGAATCTGGATCTGTCCTATTTGACTGAGCAAACCGAAAGCATTGCTAAAATTCAGGACATTGTCGAAGTCAGGATTTTTGACTCGGATAACAAGCTAATTGTTGAAAGATTTCACGAATCAGTCCCGGCGTTAGTTGCTAGTGATTTTAAGTTCTATCATTACCCATTATATCATTTTAACAAAGCACTAAACTCCAATGAATATTTAGGCAAGGTCGCCATAACTGCAACAACCCAGCATATAAAGGCTTCACTAATCAGCAGAATTAAAATTATTGTAATGGCCGAGGTTGTTAAAACATTTCTGATCACTTGGCTTATTCTTTTGATTATTCATTTTTACATTAACAAAAATATTGAAAAGATTATCCAGTTTACCAATAAGTTTGACCCGAATTTGACTGAAAGCAACTATTTGTCTCTCGGAAGAAATATCTCACACCGGGATGAAATGGACATTCTTCAAGACGCTATCAATCGCATGATTCAGCAACTCGTCATTTTGAATAAAGAAAAAGAAACGAGGATTTCAGAACAGGAGAGAAAAATTGAAATTCAGCAGGCCGCAGCCATCACCAGTGCGAAAATGGCGGCACTCGGTACCATGGCAGGGGGAATTGCTCACGAGATCAATAATCCACTTAGTATCATTCACACCCACGCTAAACTGATGGAGAAGATGATTGATAAAGGTGTCACGGATCCTGTTGTGTTTTCAAAATACCTGAAAACCATAAACAAAACCATTGACCGAATTGTGAGCATCATTACAGGACTGAAGAACATTTCAAGGACTGCTCCGGATACGAAAAACGATAGGGTCACACTCAAAGACATCCTTGTCGATATTCTTAGTTTGTGTGAGGAGAGATTTAAACAAAGTGAAATTAAAATAATTTGTAATTTGGACGAATCTGCCTTCAGTTTGCTATTTAATTGTAACAGAGTACAACTTTCTCAAGTGTTCTTGAACTTGTTCAATAATTCATTTGATGCATTGGAAGATTTATCTGAGAAATGGATCAAGATTGACGCCAAAACGGAAAGCGATGGGACTAAGAACTGGTTGGTTATTTATTTTATTGATTCAGGGAGGGGAATTCCAAAAGAAATTCGAGAAAATATTTTTCAACCTTTCTACACGACCAAGGAAGTAGGGAAAGGAACGGGCCTTGGATTAAGTCTCATTTATGCCATGATCAAAAACCATAATGGTGAGATATTTTTTAATGAGAATTACGAAAATACCTGCTTCACTATAAAGCTTGCAATATAAGGATTCCAAATGGACTTAATATTAGTCGTAGACGATGAAGCTGACCTGCGCACGGCCATAGGTGATTATCTTGAGTTTGAAGGCTTAAATTATATAGAGGCCGGTAGTGCAAGGGATGCTTTGAAAATTGTTTCTGAGAATCAAAATGTTAAATTTGTTTTGTCTGATATTAAAATGCCTAACGGTGACGGCATCTTTTTATTAGAAGAACTCAGAAAGAGGAGTCCCGATACTCCTATTGTCGCTCTTATAACAGGCGAGTCAGCAACTTCAAGAGACGCTGCTATAAAGATGGGAGCGCTCGATTTATTCTATAAACCCCTCGACATGGATACTGTCGTCAGTGTCATAAAATCAACTTTGCAGAAGTAAAAAAATGTAGCTCTGTGCCGACTTCTACCGTCATCATTTAAATCATGCATTAGACTCGACACTTTCGTATTTTAAAGAAAACTTAAATACCCATCCACTATTGAATAGTCGTAATTATTTCTTCGAAAATCTTTTCAAAGGTTAAAGATGAAATATGTTTTACCTCTGTCTTTTTTGATTTTGTCCTCCACTACCTATGCTTATGAGAGTCATGAAGACATTGTGAAAGAATTTGTCCGTCAAGGTCAAGTTCCCAGTACAGTGGAGACCAAACCCGCGGTCGTAAAGCAATTTGAAATTCCCTCTCTGAGTGAAGTCATTCCCAAATACATGCAGAAGATTTTACGAAGTAATCCAATACAGGTTGTACCCACATTTGAAGGGTTTAAGGGGAGAGACTTACGGCATCGAGATACTCCAGTGATCACACAACTTGGAAAACAGTGTTCTGCCTATGGACTGATTGCAAGCATCGAGAATCTACTAGATGCTCCTCAGGTTTCGAAACTTTCTGAAAGCCATCTGTGGTCTCAGTATCGGGTCTACAGTAGTGTGAGTGCTGTCGATGCGGCCAAACGAATGATGATCACTGAATATGCCATGTGGCCTAAAGGCAATAAGTCTCCAATACCAGGATGGGAGGCCAAGACCCATACTGCTCTCAAGCACATTACCTCGATTGATGATAACGTTTTGGCTGCGGTTAAAGCACTCGATTCGGGAAGACCCGTCTATATCGGAATGAGCGTAACCACTTCCATGCAGAGTTGTGATGGCGTTCTTGACCCGGATTCGCCTGACACTGGTGGAGGACATGCCGTCACTATATCCGGTTATGGTCTGGATAAACGTGTCCCGGGCGGTGGCTATTTTATTATCAAAAATTCCTGGGGAGCAGAGTGCGGGGACAAGGGTTACCAGTATATGCCATTCAACTACTGTATTCGCCGTGGGAGCTCCTACTGCATAATGTGGGACCTTCAGGGAGTCAAAACGGCTTTTCCTGGAGTGCCAAGCATCGAACCCGCACTGCCTGCCTTTGATATGAGTAAAATAAAGGTACGCAGCTTTTACAATAAGCCGTGGTACTCGAGGTACCGCACAGTTGTTGTGAAGCTGACGGGGGATAGTCTACATGCCCGCCAAATAAAAGATGTCTCATTTTCAGTTGATAACGGAGCCGTCACTAAGCCGGTTGATATTGATATCGATACGGTGACTTTTTCTTTTTCAACCAAGGCCAGCGCTCATGATCTTACTTTGAAGATAAGACTGATTGATGGAAGGATAGTTGAGAGTTCGCATCGCTGGAGTCTTTAGCTGGATAGGGGAAGCTCGATCGAGAAGGTTGCCCCTTCCCCCGGAGCGCTTTTAAGTTTTATCACTCCATTATGCTCTTTAATAATTTCGTGACAAATATAAAGACCCAGGCCTAAACCGTTATTCTCTCTCTTAAGGGATTTGCTTTTAAATTGTTTAAAGATCATTGGTTGTTCATCAAGCTTAATGCCGGGCCCATGATCAGTAACGGTGATGGTAAGTGCATTTTCATTGAAACTTGATTGAAGATTTATTTTGGAGTCATCGCCATACCTAATAGCATTACTTATGAGGTTACTTATGACCTGCTCAATTCTTAATGGATCGAGTTGGATTAGCACAGGTGTGTTCGTGTTGACGTTCACTTTAGCGGCAAATGACGGAAAGTTTAGTGACATTCGCTCCACAATATCTTCCATGAAATCATCAAAATTCACGTACTCAAATTTCATAGAGAGTTTGCCATTATTCAGGCGAGAAATATCGAGCATATCATCAACGAGTCTTTTAAGCCTGTTTATATCATTATGAAAATTATCAATAATCTTTTTCATCTTTACCGGCGAGAGACCCTCTAATCCGATTTTATCGATCGTTCGCTTTGCCATGTCGGCTTGAAGTTTAAGCCCTGTGATGGGGGTTTTTAATTCATGTGATGCTATTGAAAGAAACATATTCCTGACGTCTAATGCATTTTTTAGATCAGCTTCTTTTTTCTTTTCAGAGGTAATGTCTTTGTAAAAAACAGCGATCCCTCCTTCTGATGCCGGGAAGGCGTTTATCTGAAAGTGGAGATTTTCATATGTTTCCTCAAAACTCACGGAAACTTTTTCGTCCATGACTTTCTTGTATCTGGTGATAAACTTTTTTCTTTCTAGTCTTGATGGGAATACTTCGTCTGCTCGTCTTCCAATGACATTGGATGCTGTTAACTTGAGTGAGGATTCGGCGGCAGGATTAATGCCCGTGATTTCCCAGTTTGAATTAATGGTGAAAAAACCATCTGTGATGCAGTTGAGAACGTTTTTGTGGGTATAGATGTGCATTCACACCTATTACTCTTTTGTACACTGATTTTGGAAGGGGGATTGTAATGAAACAAGCGATATTAAGGTATCTTTAAGGTTAAGAGCTCTGTGTTCTTTTCAAAACTTCTTCAAATCGTTTCATATAATGCGCTTTCAGTTCTTTTTGCTTCAACAGCACGGGGAGTTTGTAATTCTTTTCCTCGCCCTTGCTTTCAATCCACTTGAAGAACTCCTCAGAGCTTTTAGCGGTAAAGCTCGCTTCCTGGACGAAGGCATACAACTCTTCACGGGAAGCTGGGTTAAGGAGAATCATCTCATGCAAAAGATAGCTAGAAAGAGCTGAGAAGTTATTAAGGGCCTTGGCCTCAATCTCTTCTCTATGAAGCTCCAGATCTCTCACTGTGGACGTCATCCGGCGCACGGTATAGGCGATAAGGCCAAAATGATCGGGGAGATATAAACGTTCATTAGAAGAGTGAGAAATATCACGCTCGTGCCATAAGACATTATTCTGCAAAGCGACTTCTAAGTGCGATCGAATCAAGCGCGAGAGACCGGAAATGTTCTCTGAACTGATAGGATTCTTCTTATGGGGCATGGTGGATGAGCCCTTCTGGCCTTTTTTAAATCCTTCATGGAGCTCGGAGACATCCGAGTGGTGAAGCAGCCTGAACTCAACGGCCATACGTTCAAGCCCTGAGGCGAGCAGGGCCCCATTGGAAATAATTTTTGCCAGGTGATCCCGGGGAATAACCTGAGTTGAGACTGGTTCAGTTTTTAAATCAAGCGCACTTAATGTCAGGGACTCAATTTCACTGTCGAGAATAGTGTAATTCCCTACGGCCCCTGAAAGTTGTCCTGTTATTTCAGTTTTAAGAATATTTTCATAATCACTAAGGCGACGCGAGAATTCCTGATGAAAGGAGAGAAACTTTTGCGCAAAAATCATCGGCTCGGCGTACATCCCATGGGAGCGACCGATGCAAAGAAGATCTTTGCTTTTTTCAACTTGCTCAAGGAGGGCCGCGAGGAGCGCCTTAATGTCTTTTATGATGATTTGGAGAGACTCCTTCATTTGCAGAGAGAGCGCCGTATCCAGTACGTCAGATGAAGTGACACCAAAATGGAAATAGCGGGCCACTTCAGGCGCGACTTGTTCTGTAATGCTCGAGCAAAAAGCAATCACGTCGTGGCGAGTGATTTCTTCAATCTCCTGAATACGTGCCGGATTAATGGTCACCTTTTCGAAGGCCAGGGAAGTTCCTGCGGGTATTTTATTTTTCTTCTCTAGTGCTTTGAGAAGAGCGATTTCTACTTTGAGAAAAGTTTCAAATCTTTTCTGCTCTGTCCAAATTTGGGCAATGTCTTTTACTTCATATCTTGAAATCATGCACTCTCGCTTAGTTATCCTATAAGCCTAGTTCTTTGAGGACAAAAAGTCATGGTTAGAGGATGGTGCAACGTGTTGCCTTTTGCTTACTGATCATGATAAAAATTCCCTGTTCGAATTCAACCAAGGATTTGTATGGCGCTTAAATATTTTGTTTTCTGCTCATTTCTGGTGGCCTCTCATGCAATGGCCTATTCAACCCTTGATTGCACCAGTACTAATGATTTGACCTACTCCTCCCATTCTAAGGTTGGGGGAGCTCGCCCTTTTCCTGGAATGATTACCCATATCGAAGAAATTAAAAAAGCTGACGAAGTCGTTTACCGAAAAGTTCGCCGTGAAGAATGTGTGGATGAAAATTTTTGTCAGGTTCAGCAACCCGAATTAGAGGATATTGCATCTCCTGATGCTTTCAGCTTTACCCAGAGTTCTAAAATAATTCTTTCATCAGAAGGACGCGCTGGTGATCCGGTAATGAAAGAATCCTATGCGATTCAATTTGTCTTTGGCAGTGAAGTCTGGATGTTGTGTGAATCGTTCACAGCTCTCTATCCGTAAAAAGTGAGATTATGAAATCAGAAAATAGAAAGAACTGGAAACTCAATACTCGTCTTAATCATCCGGAGCGCATAAGTCCTATCCCAGGGAATCCGCCGCTTTTAGCACCTATTTACCATTCGGTTAAATTTGTAGTCTCTGAAGGAACACCCTACTGGGATCAGTTTATTTACGGCCGAGTTTCTAACCCAACGGTTAGGCAGCTGGAAGTTTTACTCGCTGACCTTCAAAATAAAGAAGACTGTATTGTGTTAAGTTCGGGCATTGCGGCCATTACAGGATCGATGCTGGGACTTTTAAAAAGTGGTGATCACGTGATTACCTTTCGCGAGCTCTATAAGCCCGCTCGCATTTTTATGCGTGATATGCTCCCTCGCTTTGGCATTACAACTTCTGTTTTAAAGCTTAATCAACTGGATGAGCTGGAGCAGACGATTATTCCTGGGAAAACGAAATTGATTCATTTTGAGAGCCCTACTAATCCGAATCTGGATATTGCGGATATCCAGAGGATTATTGAGGTGGCCCACAAACATAATGTACTGGTTAGTATGGATGGAACCTTTGCTGGCATTCATCAGCATACCGATTTTGACATTGATTTGATGATTCATAGTCTGACTAAGTTTGCGAATGGTCACGGCGACGTCTTGGCGGGCTCTATTGCCGGTAAGAAGTCACTTATCCAGCAGATCCGTCAGATGACAATTACTCTAGGTGCAACACTTGACCCTCAGGCCGCTTCACTGGTTGAACGAGGGCTTAAGACTTATCAGTTGCGATTTGAAAGGCATGTTAAAAATGCTGGAAAGGTCGCAGAGTTTTTAAATCAGCACCCAAAAATTAAAAAGGTTTTTTACCCTGGTCTCTCTACTCACCACGGTCATGAACTCGCGCAAAAGCAGATGAGCGACATGGGGGCGGTGGTTTCTTTCGTGCTTGATTCCGGTCTGGGAATGAACGCTGACCAATTTGCCCATAAACTGCAGCTGATCCAATTTGCCGTGAGCTTGGGAGCGACTGAAAGTATCATTTGTCCCACTCATATCTTTTTTGGTGATGATTTAGGTCCGGTGGATAAAGAAGAAATGGGGATTAGTCCTTATTCCCTTCGTTTGTCCGTGGGACTAGAAGATTCTGAGGATGTGATTGCGGACTTAAAGCAGGCATTGTCTCTTTAAATCCCTATAGAAAGTACACAGAGTCTGTATTCTAGTTCGGAGCCGATCTAATATATTTTTATATGATCAAACTAGCCTTGTTACTGACATTCATCATGTCTTCTGCTTACGGAGCAAACCTCTGTAAAGATCATGTAACCCATGGTGAATTAAAAAT
>JAIFLR010000129.1 GCA_020048985.1 Halobacteriovorax sp.
GTCTAACGCAGCATCTACATTGCAGTTATAAATGGCGTCGTTGTCTTCGCTGTTATAGGTCGCCGAAGCTCCCGAAACATAGCGGGTCACGATCCCGACCTTATAATTTGATGAAATTGGAAGATTAGAGAAAGTATAAGTCTCTATAAACCATGGTAAAACCACTTGAACGTAATCCACCAACATGCCCGAGCTTACTTGAGCCTTAGCCTCGGAATAACTGAATTGTCCGGGTGTTATTCTCAGGAATAATTCAAAATTTTCAAATATACCCACTGAGGGCTGTGACCAGCTGGTCAAAATACTATTTCCAAAAGCACTGGCTTCCGTTAATCCTGGAAAGGCAGCCGCTGTTGGTGCAACGATTTCAGGAGTTGCACACTTCCAAATCCCGTTGGGTTGGGTCGTCTTGGATGTATCAGGATTGTAAACAAATGGATAAACACTAAAACAGTAGAATCCACCCGCATTATAATCAACCCCTCGAATGGTAATGGTGGTGTCGGTGCGGTGGTTATAGTCCTCGATAATCATGGAGACATGTGGAGTTTCTGAAATCTCCACGAAATCGTCCCCGAGGTTACTCTTGAAACCAATAACATATCCATCAAAATCACCAACCGAAAAATCAGGTAGAGGGATTCTTAAAAAAAACTTTCCTATTTCAGAAACTCCGGAAGCAATATCGACAGACTGAAGACCAGAAAATCCCGCGAAAGTTGGGAAGGTGTTTGCAGTAATAATGGGCCCGGCCCTATTTAAGTTACACTCAGCATCCTGGCAGGCCACAAGTTGAAAGAAAAATGTTTGAGAGCTAGGAAGGTTACCGACGATAGTAGAAAGAGTGTTGCCAAATATTTTGCGACAAGAAACTTCGTTGTCTGGCTTAACTCCGCATGAAGCACCTTGCTCAAGCGTAAGAGGGTTAGGGGAGACAGTATAAATTAAACGAAGATGATCATATACCCCAGTAATTGTCTGCCATCCAAGAATGAGCGAAGTAGATGAAGAGATTCCTGGATTTTTAGAAGCGACAAGACTTTCAAGATTTTTAATATTGGCAAGATCCGAATCAAGCGTCTTAATACTGAGGTAATTAGAGTTTTTCTCACCCTTTAAGTTTGGATCATTGAGACTTTCTATTGAAGCATTATGAATCGCCTGGACCCTAACATAATATTTGGTATTGGACTTAAGTCCCCTGATGATGGCTTCATTTATTGTGGGATCATAATCGACAATTTTTTTGTATCGTCCATCAGCTGGCCCAAACTGCGGTTTATCCATATCTGCTGGGGTCAAACGGTCTGTATCAACAGCAACAATTTCATAGCTCTTAGGATCGGTTGGAGCATTGCCAGAAATATTGCCGTAATCAATCGAGGCATGAGTCCAACGTACGTTAATTGAATCAGTGCCTTCAACACCGGCCGTATTATAGAGCGCTGATATCCCATGAAAATCTGCCACAAGATTAGAAAAAGTTTTGACTGAGACCGTTACAGCATTATTATCTGGCTCCCCGGATACCTGGTCGACAGCATTTCCTTTCGCGATGTAGGTTTTGGCCGGTTCCAGACCTGTCACAGTATATTTGAGTAAGCCTCGATAGTCTTCTTTGAGACTTTCTGACGGAACTGTATAAGGGATAGGTCTATCACCAACATAAAAGGTGTAATAGTACTTAGTCGAGGCTCCAGTGGCCGGATAAAAAAAGATTTCAATCTTATCCTGAGAGATTGGTACCGCCTGATAGATTCCTGTGAAGCGAATACTGCCCCCTGCTTTTGAGGCAATTTCAGTTAATGGCTCAGCCGTATCCTCAACTGTTCCAACACAGCCGGGTAATAGAAAAAGCATAAATGTCAGTAAGACAAATTTCATAATAATCATTCAAGGGTCTTATCGGAGTATCACGCCTAAAAGTTGAAGCAGAACAGGTTGTTTTAAGCTGGGCTTAAGGTTGATGATTCTTGTTGGCTTAGGAGTTTTTTATTTAGAGGGAAAATAATGCCTAACCCCTTAATCTGTTAAGGGATCTTCCTTTTTTTCCGATCATGAGGATGGGAAATTCCCAAGGAGTCACTTTTGTTGAGCCTCATTCGTTTACTTATATTGGTCATCGCTCTTCCTACTTATGTGTGGGCGGAGAAGATTGAAATTAAGTCCAATCCGGAAGAGGCTGAGATATTTGTTCTGACTGACGAGGGAGGGGCCCCTCAGAAAATTGGTAAAACACCTTTTAAGCAAGACCTCAAAGAACTGATTCAGACTTATGTGAAGAAAAATAATTTTGTATTTGAACTAAGAAAAGAAGGCTACGAGCCATACCGTGTTCTCTTTACCAAAACGTCGAACTTGGATGTTGAATTGGCAGTGAACCTGGAAGTCAGTCGAGAAATTAAAACAATTAAGAGGCACGATATGTTGATGGTCGAGCTCTTTGATGTTCAAAAACTTATTCGCGGTAAAAACTTCACCGATGCGATGAATAAACTGAACACGCTTGAAAAAGATTATCCACACTTTTCCATCATTGCTGAATTGAAGGCCACGACCTATTACATGATGAAAGATGTTGAAAAGGCCCTCTCTTATTACCGAAAATCATTTGCTCTTAATTCTGATAATGTTGATTCCTATAAAATGAAAGTATACCTCGAGAAGAAACTTGGTATAGATACGGAGAAGAACTAGCATGAAGCTTATTTTCACGTTACTAGTATTCTTGATCTCACTAAGTGCCTTGGCGCAAACTCCACTGAGTTGGCAAAAAGTTGAATTGGAAGACAAAATTCTGATTAAAGTAAAATCGAATCTGGGAAATGTCCTTGAGACAAACCAGTTTCTGGTTGAGGTTGAGGCCAAGGTCAATGATCCTGGTATGCCTAATTTTGAAGACATTGTTAAAAAAGGTTCAAAAGTTTCTGATGTTAAATTTGATGATTCAAAAGGTGACTACATTGCCTTTTCTAAAGTTGGTTTAGAGATCCCAGTAGTTGAAGATTTTCATAAAGATAACCAGCAAAAATTAAAAGAGATGTATCGTTATAGTGAGGCTTTCGACCTATTTAAGAACCTTGAAGATGTGAGTATCAATGTCTATTTAAGTGATCTTTTAAAGCCAGGCGAAGTTGAAATAGCAAAAAACGTGGTGAATAATTTGAAGTTTCCTCTAGGGGAAATTAAACCCAAAATCAATTTCTCAACCATTAAGCTGGAAGAGAAAAAGCTTCCCCCTGTTGCCCTGGATGATGCCAAGAAAAAAGAGAAACCAGAAGATAAGCTGACCCTAAAAGATATTCTGGATTTCGTTTCACGTTTTGGAAATGCATTGGGATTAATATTTGCTACCATCATTCTTGGTGTGAGCGCATGGCTTTTGATGAAGAAATATTTTCAGCTTAAAAAAGACCATGTAGATGCTGCTAAAGCGGAAGAAAAAGCTGCTGAAGAAGTGGTTGTGCCGGAAGTACCAGTTGAAGAAATTCTTCCCGAGCCAGTTCCTCAATTCATGCTTTCTTCGCAAGAGAATTTCGAGCGCCTTCGTAACTTCTTAAAGACCCAGCCTAAAGACGGCATGGTGATGATTAAAAACTGGATTAACTCGGCCAATGAGAATAACCAAATGGCTTTGCGTGCAGTGGCTCAGCAGCTAACTGATGAAGAACTGATCTCCCTTTTTGGTGGCCTCAATGACCATGAAAGAGAAATCTGGAGTTCTAATCTAGACAAATTTATGGATGATGAGAATCTTGCCCATGCTAATCAATATATTTCTGAAGAAGTCGTGCGCACTATGATTGACCCAGGAAAGTTGAAAGATATCGAACTGATCGATCTTGTAATCGGACTGCCTTTGGATATTGCCTGCCGTTATGTGGTGGAAAGACCAGAGAGTGGAAAAGTTTTCATGAACTTGATTACTCCTCAGCAGATTACAAAAATCCTCAATCGTCTCCCTGAGAAAGATGCCAATACGGTGTTGGCCAATTCTTTGGACTTCGATTTTGTTGGAGTTCAAGACGACTTCGCTGGATTCAAGAAGGATTTAAAAGACTTCATTGCCATCCAGAAACAACGTCCATTCAACTCTAAGATTATGCAAATGATGGGAGACTTTAACCCACTTAAAGAGTCCCTTCTTTATTCATTCCTCGCCAAGAGTGGATTACAAGATGAAATGCTTAAAACGGCAAAAGCGAATATCCCATTTGATTGTATTTCTCGGTTGCCAAAAGAGATTATCAAGGACGTCATGCAGTCATATCCGATGGTGAAAAAAGTGCAATTCCTCTCCGTCTGTGATGAAGAGATGAAGCAGGATTTTTTAAAGGCTTTTGCAGAGACTGGTTCGACCGCCAGACAAATGCTTGATCTGGAATTTGAGAGCTTGAACTCAGACAAGGCGGGAGTTTCAAGACTTCAGCTGCAGAAAGATATGATCGTTAAAGAGTTTGTGATGTTCACTAGACAGTACGTCGTTGGCCACAAAGAGATTGAACAAGATGTAGAGTTTGCCGTGAATGACTGGATTCAGACTTTTGAATCCAGAAAACCTGATCTCAAAATAGTCGCTTAAATTATTTGATCGGGCGGATGGTTACATCCCCAGTGACCTTCGCCCGGCAAGATAACCTGATATTTTCCACCTTTAATTCCATTCTCAGTGATTCAATGGTGTTCTGCTCTATCACCCCTGGTGGCATCAGGTTTTCACTTCCTGATAAAACTTCCACTCTACAGGCCCCACAAGAGCCGGAGAGACAGCCATGAGGCAATTCGTGACCACGGTCATAGAGAGAATCGTAGAGGATCTCTCCTGTGTTCACATCAAATATCTTGTCAGTATCAGGAATTGACACTCTGGGCATAGGGATTCACCTTGTCAAAATCATCAGGGTTTAAGAAACTTCTCGCGTTAAAAATAAGTCTAACCCAATGGAGCTCAAAATGCTAACTCTTGAGAAAATGTATTCTATGGGCCACGAACAAGTGGTTTATTTCCAGGACAAATCATGTGGTCTTAAGGCCATCATCGCTATCCATGATACTACCCTGGGCCCTGCTCTAGGGGGAACTCGTTTGTGGCAATACGCAAGCGAAGAAGAGGCTTTGATTGATGTACTCAGACTTTCAAAAGGGATGACCTACAAAGCTGCTGTCTCCGGATTAAACCTGGGTGGCGGTAAAGCTGTTATCATCGCAGATCCTAAAAAAGATAAATCAGAGGCCCTTTTCCGCTCATTCGGCCGCTTCATTGAGTCCCTCAATGGCCGCTACATTACTGCAGAAGACGTTAATACAAGTGTTGATGATATCGAGCACATCTTTGCTGAAACAAACTACGTCACTGGCGTTGCCCAGCAGTATGGTGGATCAGGTAATCCTTCTCCTTATACCGCCCTTGGTGTGTTCCGTGGGATTGAAGCCTCGGCCACTAAAGCCTTTGGTAACAGAAGCCTTAAAGGCAAGACAGTTGCGATCCAGGGGGTTGGGTCAGTTGGTTTTGAGCTAGCTAAACTATTAAATGAAGTGGGAGCGAATATCGTTTACACAGATATTAATGAGCGCGGAATTGAGAAAATGAAAGAATCTCTTCCAAACGCCAAGTTTGTTTCTGGCACAGAAATATTCACAACTGCTTGTGACGTATATGCTCCATGCGCATTAGGAGCTTCAGTTAATGACGAAACAATTCCTATGCTTAAATGTAAAATCATTGCAGGCGCAGCTAATAACCAGCTCAAAGAAGATCGTCACGGACTGATAGTAAAAGAAAAGGGCATTTTTTATGCTCCAGATTACCTCATCAATGCTGGTGGACTCATGAACGTTTCAATCGAGTTCGAAGGTTGGGCCGATTCTAAGTCACGTCGTATGATTGATACAATTTATGATAAGACACTCGAAGTTTTCCGTATCTCTGAAGAACAAAATATTCCGGTGAACAAAGCGGCTGATGTTATGGCAGAAAAGAGAATTGAATCTATTCGAAATATTAAAAATGCTTATTTGGGTAAAACCAATTTCAGAATGCCTGGACAAAAAAACCGTCGCGGATAATCTTAAATCTCTCTTCTTAATAGAAAGCCTAATCTTCGGATTAGGCTTTTTTTATTCTGTCGCTCTCACAAATATAAAGGCACTACCAAGAATAGATGAAGTTGAGGTGCTATTGTGTTGAACAAAAAAGCGGTTCATATCAGTTAAAGTGAGCGCACCACTTCTTTGGATTCCAAACGTGGTGGCAGGAGTAATGGTACTTCCGGGCACAATCGTTGGTGAAGTCGTTCCATTGTCGTTTGTTCCATGATCCTGCAACGTCACAGTGCTTGTGCCGGATCTGACAGCAGTCGTTTGGAAGAAAACTGTTGGATTAGACCAGGCTCCAGCATCCCACAAAAACCGTCCATCAGGGAGGGCAAGGGATGTCGAAGTAGCCTTTCTCGTGGCGAGTCTGAAAGCCACTTCTGCTTTCTTCAAGAATTTCAGTTTTAACCACAGTCCAGCTTTATAAATTCTCGCCGTCCTATTAGTGGCATTTGATTTGATTCTTAATTCAAGGATGTCTCCGTCATTAAAATTGGTTGCAGTACTAGCAAAACTTACTGAACTTAAAGTGAGTGCCGTTGTACCGGTCACGGTTGTTAAGGCTTGAGTGATTGGGAGGTTCGCCGTTTTGTCATAAAGTGAGGCGCTGACAGTTCCGGCCGTGGACGAAGTGCTCGTAATGGTTTCAAGAGTCCAAGGTGTTCCAGCAGCAATGGCATCATAGACGGCATCGTTGCGAGTCCATTGAGTCATGTAGTTGCTAGTTGAGTAAGTCGTTGAAGTCGTACTTGTAACTAAGGCCGCTGATGTGTCAGCCGAGCTTTCTCCCGAATAGAGATAATTGGTGAGTGGGATATAGATCTTGGTCGCAACAGCCGCCGTTTGCTCCACAATTATTTTAGCCGAGTGCACTTTGATTTGGCTTGAGTTAGCTGTGTTTGGAATTCTAATCCTGTAATTGTCCGCACCGGACGTAGGCGTCCACAACACATTAAATCTCTTCGCCGCAGTATTCGGTGGAACAACAATCGCACTGTCCGTGATAACTGTACCTGCGCTATTCACAAGATTAATTGTGTAGGAGGTTGTTGTGTTCGTATTCTCTGCCACAATTTCAAACATATAGTCATTTATGTCGGCAACATAGTCAGCAGTATTAAGGCTTGTTCTTGATCGGGTAAATATCACTGCGGAAGTCTTTGACAGTACTCCTCGATCAAGCATTTCAATTGGGACCTGGATATTAATCCCATTTGGATTAAAGTCTACTGCGTTACCAGCAACTGAAACTGGGGTCGTTAGTTGAAATGACTTTTCTTCTGCTTTAGTTGAAGTCACTTCACAAACTGTAACGCCAGATAAGTCTGTCGCCGGACAAGTTGTAATTGTGTTGAGAGTTCCGGAAACAGTAAAGGTTGGAACTGTCCCGCTGATCGCGTTTCCAAACGCATCTTTAATGGTGATAGTTGTATTACAAACATCAACACCATTGGCCTTACAGGGAGAGTCGGCAAGGATGGTTGAAGTCGCAATTGAAGCCGCTCCTGGAACGAAGCTGACAGGGCTTCCAGCTTTTACAATCGGACTGGTGATCTGTGGAGTTTTATCTTCAGCTTTAGTTGAAGCAAGAGTACACGTTGAAACTCCGCTTAAGTCTGTAGCGGTGCAGACTCCTATAGTGTTATTAGTTCCATTACTTGTGAAGACTGGAACTGTGCCGACAACTGCTAAGTTGGTGGAGTCTTTCAAAGTAATGGTGACGGTGGATGTCGAAATTCCGTCAGCTGTCACGGGGCCAGTTGCTAAAATACTAGAATTGGCCACTGTCGCTGAGCCAGTTTGGAAAATGACCGTTCCATCAGTCTTGGTAACCGGTGTGACGATAGAAAGAGTCTTTGTTTCGCTTGTAGTGGAAGAAAGTGTGCAAGTTGAAATACCACTGGTGTCACCTGCTGAACAAACACCAAGTGTATTATTAGTACCAGTAGCACTAAAGGTCGGAACCAGGCCCGATACTGCGTTTAAGTTTGCGTCTTTTAAAGTAATGGTAACCGTAGAGGTCGAAGTTCCATCTGGGTTAATTGGACCGGTACCAGTAATAGTTGAATTGGCAGCGATGGCAACATCAGCTACGAACGCAATAGCACTACTTGCCTTAACGACAGGAGTGAGAATTTGAGCGATTTTTGCCTCGGCCTTGGTCGATTTTAGCGTACAGGTTGAAAGACCACTTGAGTTTGTTGCTGAACAAGCAGTTTGGGTATTTCCGCTGCCAGTATTGGTTGCACTAAAAGTAGGAGTGAAACCTACAACAAAGTTATTATTTATATCTTTGAGGACTATCGAGATCGTTGACATCGCTGAACCGTTAGCGACAACAGGACCTGTTCCAGAAATGGTCGAATTGGCCGCAACAGCAGCTCCAGCAGTGAAGACTACTGTTCCATCCGATTTTGTGACAGGACTGGTGATTCTTAGAGTTTTTATTTCGGCCTTGGTTGAGGTGAATGTACAAACAGATACTCCGCTTGCATCACTCATTGAACAGGCATCATAAACGTTTCCAGCACCAGTGTCAGTGGCGTCAAAAACAGGATCGATACCTGGAACTGGATTGTTACTACTATCTTTAAGCGTAATGGTCACTGTTGAGTCAGTAGCACCGTCGGCCACAACAGGACCTGTTCCAGAAATGGTCGAATTTGCAGCAGTCGGCATACTTGCAGAAAAAGTTACTGTTAATGAACCCGTGACTCCAATGGGAGAAGTCATCTGAAGAGTTTTTTCCTCTGCTTTAGTAGAAGAAAGCGTACAAAGTGAAATCCCTGTTAGATCAGTTGCTGAGCAAGCCCCATAGGCGTTGGTAGAATCTGTATCAGTAGCATTGAAGATAGGTGTCACACCAGCAACAGGGTTACTAAAAGCATCCGCCAAAGAAATGGTGATAAACGAGACCGATACTCCGTCAGCACTGACTGGGGAAGTTCCAGTAATATCAGAGAAAGCGACAGCAGGGGATCCTGCAGTAAATAGAACAGTGCCGCCCACTTTCACTACTGGAGTGGCAATAGACAAGGTCTTTGATTCAGCTTTAGTCGATTTGAGAGAGCAGCTTGAAATACCAGAGGCGTCAGTGACTGAACAAGCTGTGTATGTATTTGCGGCTGCAGTATTGGTTGCAGTGAATGTTGGTGTCTGTCCTGCGACAGGATTATTATTAATATCCTTTAAAGAAATTGTCACAGCTGAAGTTGAAGTTCCGTCAGCTGTCACGGGGCCAGTTCCAATAATCGTTGAAGTCGATGCCACGGCAGCGCCGGAAGTGAAGACCACTGTCCCATCGGCCTTTGATACCGGAGTTATAATTGAAAGAGTTTTGGTTTCAGCTTTAGTCGACTTCAAGCTACAGATTGAAATACCAGAGGCGTCCGTCGAAGAACAGGCCGCATAGACGTTAGTGGTTCCTGTGTCCGTCGCTGAAAAAGTAGGAGTGGTACCGACTACAGGATTGTTTGCGATATCCTTGAGAGTCACTGTGACTGTTGAAATCGCTACACCATTGGCAATTACGGGACCAGTTCCCGTAATTGTCGAATTTGCAGCAACTGCTGAACCAGCTGTGAAGATTACTGTGCCTCCAGATTTAATCACTGGAGTTGCAATT
This sequence comes from Halobacteriovorax sp., assembly GCA_020048985.1. Classification (GTDB taxonomy): domain Bacteria; phylum Bdellovibrionota; class Bacteriovoracia; order Bacteriovoracales; family Bacteriovoracaceae; genus Peredibacter. The sequence goes on from JAIFLR010000129.1 coordinate 9,719, forward strand.
GAAAGAGTTTTTGTCTCAGCAGCATTAGATACGAATGTACAGGTAGAGATTCCCGAAGAATTTGTTACTGAACATGCTCCATAACTATTTGTTGCGCCAGTATCGGTTGCGGTAAATGTAGGGGTCTCTCCAGAAACGCTGTTATTATTCACATCTTTTAGAGTAATTGTAATTGTTGATGTAGTCACACCATCGGCCACCACGGGACCTGATCCTGTAATTGTTGAATTTGCAGCAACAGCAGCACCGGCAGTAAAGATCACTGAACCGTCAGTTTTAAAAACTGGGCTGACTATAGAGAGCGTTTTGGTTTCAGCAATCTGTGAAGAAAGTGTACAGGTCGCGACTCCGGAAGCATTCGTGACTGAGCATGGGCCATAAGTGTTTGTTGTTCCGGTATCGGTGGCAGAAAAAGTAGGAGTCTCTCCAGAGACGTTGTTGTTGTTAATATCCTTAAGTGTAATGGTCACGGTTGATGTTGCGGCACCATCTGCAACAACTGAACCTGAACCAGTGATTGTCGAGTTTGAGGCCACTGCAGCCCCAGCTGCGAATATTACAGTACCATCTGCTTTAGCTACTGGAGTAACGATTGAGAGAGTTTTAGTTTCCGCTGTTAGTGAACTCAAAGTACAAGTTGCAATTCCTGAAGCATTCGAGACAGAGCATGCCCCATATCCGTTTGTTGTCCCGCTATTAGTTGCTGAAAATGTGGGAGTCTGACCAGAAACAGGGTTGTTACTAGCATCTTTAAGAGTGATTGTTACCTTAGAAGTTGAGACACCGTCGGCTGTCACGGGGCCTGAACCTGAAATGGTAGAATTCAGCGCCACTGCTGAACCAGAAATGAAGATAACAGATCCATCAGTTTTCGAGACAGGAGTCGCGATAGATAAAGCTTTTGTTTCAGCGTTGTTAGAGGCCAAAGTACAAGTGGCAACTCCTGAGGCATCTGTAACGGAGCATGAACCATAAGTATTACTAGCACCTGTATCAGTCGCCGAGAATGTTGGGGTCTGCCCGGGAACACTGTTATTGTTCGTATCTTTGAGGGTAATAGTCACAGTCGACGTTGCAACACCATTCGCTATCACTGGACTTGTGCCAGTGATAGTTGAGTTCGCGGCTACGGCAGGACCAGCGGTGAATATAACAGTTCCATCAGCTTTAACCACTGGTGCTGCAATTGATAAAGTTTTGGACTCTGCAATTAAGGAAGACAATGTACAGGTTGATATTCCGGCAGCATTTGTAACTGAGCAAGATCCATAGTTGTTGTTTGTTCCAGTGTCAGTTGCAGAGAATGTCGGAGTCTCACCAGGGACACTGTTGTTGTTTACATCTTTTAAAGTAATCGTCACTGTCGATGTTGCGACACCGTTTGCAACGACAGGTCCTGTACCAGTAATGGTCGAATTTGCGGCCACGGCAGCGCCGGCGGTGAATATAACTGTTCCGTCAGATTTTGAAACGGGGGTTACGATAGAAAGAGTTTTTGTTTCAGCAGCAAGTGAACTTAAAGTACAAGTTGAAATCCCTGAAGCATCAGTGACTGAACACGATCCATAATTATTAGTTGAACCCATGTCAGTTGCCGAGAAGGTTGGTGTTTGACCAGAAACACTATTATTACTTGCGTCTTTAAGAGTGATCGTTACTGTTGAAGTGGCCACGCCATTTGCAACGACAGGACCAGAACCTATGATGGTCGAGTTTGCGGCGACGGCGGCTCCTGCTGTGAACACAACTGTGCCATCCGACTTTGAAACTGGAGTTGACATGGAGAGAGTTTTAGTTTCTGCCACCAGAGAAGTTAAAGTACAAGTCGCCACACCTAATGCATTTGTTACTGAACAAGACCCGTAATTATTTGTTGAGGAAGTATCGGTGGCCGAGAAAGTCGGAGTCTGACCTGCAATGGGATTATTATTGGTATCTTTGAGTGTGATGGACACTGTTGAAGATGCCACACCGTTAGCAACAACTGGACTTGTTCCGGTAATGCTTGAATTTACTGCGACTGGAGCACCTGCGGTGAACACAACCGTTCCGTCAGATTTCGAAACGGGAGTCACAATAGAGAGAGTTTTTGTTTCTGCAGCAAGAGAGGTTAATGCACAAGTTGAAATACCTGAAGCATCTGAGACAGAACACGATCCATAATTATTGGTGGCCCCAGTATCAGTCGCCGAAAATGTAGGGGTTTGGCCAGGCACGCTATTATTGCTTGCATCCTTTAGAATAATCGTAACTGTTGATGTCGCCACACCATTGGCCACCACTGGACTTGTTCCTGTGATAGTTGAGTTGGCGGCGACAGGAGCGTCCGCGGTAAAGACGACTAATCCATCTGCTTTTATTACCGGTGTAGCGATAGCAAGAGTTTTAGATTCAGCAACCAGAGATGTTAAAGTACAAGTCGCCACACCTGATGCATTTGTAACTGAACAAAACCCATAACTATTTGTTGCTGATGAGTCGGTGGCTGTGAAGGTTGGAGTTTCACCAGAAACGTTGTTATTATTTATATCTTTTAATGTGATGGTGACTATTGAGGTAGCGACACCGTTTGCAATGACCGGGCCTGTACCTGTGATAGTTGAGTTTGCCGCCACGGCAGCACCGGCTGTAAAGAGGACAGAGCCGTCAGTTTTCGAGACGGGAGTTAAGATGGAGAGTGTTTTCGTTTCCGCGGCCAGTGAGGTTAATGTACAAGTTGCCACACCTGAAGCATTGGTAACAGAACAAGAACCATAAGTATTGGTTGAGCCAGTATCTGTCGCCGAGAAGGTCGGGGTCTCGCCAGAGACGCTATTATTATTCGTATCTTTCAATGTGATTGTCACAGTTGATGTCGTAATACCATTGGCAATAACGGGACTTGTCCCTGAGATCGTCGAGTTGGCGGCTACGGCTGCACCGGCAGTAAAAATAACAGAACCATCAGCTTTAGCCACTGGGGTTACGATGGAGAGTGTTTTCGTTTCGGCGGCCAGTGACGTTAAGGTACAAGTTGAGACGCCTGCCGCATTGGTTACAGAACATGATCCATAAACATTGGTTGCACCAGTATCAGTTGCTGAGAACGTTGGAGTCTGACCTGAAACACTGTTATTGCTGGAATCTTTAAGAGTAATGGTCACAGTGGATGTGGCCACTCCATTGGCAACGATTGGACTTGTGCCCGTGATAGTCGAGTTTGCGGCAAGTGCAGCACCTGCAGTGAATATAACTGTTCCATCAGCTTTTGCCACAGGAGTTGCGATAGAGAGAGTTTTAGTCTCGGCTACGAGAGAAGTTAATGTACAAGAAGCCACTCCTGACGCGTTTGTGACCGAGCATGATCCATAATTATTGGTTGATCCAGTATCAGTTGCTGAAAACGTTGGCGTCTGACCAGAAACATTGTTGTTATTTGCATCTTTAAGCGTGATGGTCACGGTCGAAGTGGCGATACCATTGGCCACAACGGGACTTGTGCCGGTGATAGTTGAATTCGCGGCTACGGCAGCTCCAGCGGTAAATGCAACCGTTCCATCAGTTTTTGCCACAGGAGTTATGATGGATAGAGTTTTATTTTCGGCCACAAATGAACTTATAGTACAGATGGAAACCCCAGAAGCATTTGAAGCTGAACAGGAACTATAATTATTAGTTGATCCGGAATCCGTTGCTGAAAATGTTGGAGTCTCGCCAGAGACGCTATTATTGTTCGTATCTTTTAATGTGATAGTGACAGTTGAAGTAGCTACGCCATTGGCAATAACCGGGCCGGTACCTGTAATAGTTGAGTTCGCGGCGACAGCAGCTCCTGCCGTAAATACAACCGCACCATCAGCTTTTATCACTGGTGTTGCAATGGATAGAGTTTTAGTTTCGGCCACAAGTGAAGTGAGGCTACAAGTTGCCACACCGGCAGCATCTGTTACCGAGCAGGATCCATAAGTATTAGTTGTCCCAGAATCAGTCGCCGAAAATGTCGGAGTCTCACCAGAAACACTGTTATTATTTATATCCTTAAGTGTTACCGTAACAGTTGAAGTCGCCACACCATTGGCCACAACTGGACTTGTTCCTGTGATTGTAGAATTCGCCGCTACAGCAGCTCCTGCCGTAAATACAACCGCTCCATCAGCTTTTACTACTGGAGTTGCAATTGATAACGTTTTATTCTCTGCCGTTAAAGAAGAAAGTAAACAAGTAGAGACACCTGAAGAATTAGTAACTGAGCATAATCCATAGTTGTTATTTGCCCCAGTGTCAGTTGCAGAAAAAGTTGGAGTTACCCCAGAGACAGCGTTGTTGCTGGCATCTTTAAGAGTTACGGTAATGGTTGATGTCGCCACACCATCTGCAACAACAGCAGTCGTCCCAGTGATGGTTGAATTGGCAGCTACTGCAGCTCCGGAAGTAAAAAGAACTGTTCCGTCTGCCTTCGAAACTGGAGTTACGATCGAAAGAGTCTTTGTTTCCGCTGCTAGTGAGGCAAGAGTACAATTTGATACACCAGAAGAATTTGTTACAGAGCAAGTACCATAAGTGTTATTGGTGCCGGTGTCAGTTGCTGAGAAAGTCGGAGTCTGACCAGCAACACGATTGTTGTTTAAATCTTTGAGGGTGATCGTTATGGTTGAAGTCACTATGCCGTCCGCGATCACTGGTGTTGTACCTGTAATCGTCGAGTTTGCGGCGACGGCAGCTCCAGAAGTGAATACAACTGCGCCATCTGCTTTTAAAACCGGGGTTGCGATGGATAGAGTTTTGGTCTCGGCCGCCAATGAACTTAATGAACAAGTTGAAATACCCGAGGTATTTGTCACAGAACAAGATCCATAAGTGTTAGTGGACCCAGAATCTGTTGCGAAGAAAGTAGGGGTTTGTCCTGAAACAGGATTACTGAAAGAATCTCTCAATGTGATGGTAATGGTAGAATTCGCCGCACCGTCTGCAATCACTGGTGACGTCCCCGAAATGGTTGAGTTCGTGTCGACAGCGGCGGTAGGGACGAATGTCACTACATTTCCTGTAACGGCAACGGGAGAAGTTAATTGTAGTGTTTTAGCTTCGGCGAAAGTTGAGGCCAGCGAACAAACCGATAGACCACTCCCATTAGAAGCTGTACATGCGCCGTATATGTTTGTGGTGTTGGTGTCAGTAGCGTTAAAAATTGGCGAGACTCCAGAAACTGGGTTACTGAATGCATCCCTGAAAATAATTGAAATCGAGGACGAAGAAATTCCGTCTGCGTTTACTGGGGTTGTCCCGGAAATAGTCGTCGTTAAGCTGCTAACGCTGCCTGGATTAAAAATAACCATGCCGTCAGTTTTTGCGATTGGGCTCACGATAGAAAGTGTTTTAACTTCAGCTTTAACCGAGGAGAGAGTACAGGTTGAAATACCAGATGCATTCGTTACGGAACACGCACCATACGAATTGCTCAGCCCTGTATCAGTTGCGATAAAGGTTGGAGTTTCTCCCGCAACTGGATTATTTGATGCATCTTTTATAGTGATGGTAATTGTTGAGGAAGAAACGCCGTCTGCAATGACTGGCCCAGAACCGGTAATGGTTGAATTGAGAGCATTGGGTCCAGTGGGATTGAAAATAACAAAGCCGCCGGCCTTAGATACTGGAGTTTCAATCGATAAAATTTTGGTCTCTGCATTTAATGATTTTAAGCTACAGGTAGAAGTACCAGTTATGTCAGATGGGGAACAAGAACTGTAAATATTTGTTGCGCCTGAATTCGTCGCTGAAAAAGTAGGAGTATATCCAGCAGAAGGATTACCAAATGTATCTATAAGTGAAATCGTTACGTCTGAACTTTCAATTCCATCGGCCAAAACAGGGCCAGTTCCGGAAATATTACTGTTGGCTGACACAGGAATTCCGCCCACAAAAATCGCTGTTCCACCTGAAGTCGCTACTGGGGTTAATAAATCACTGCAAGCGCCATAAATATTCGTGGCGCCAGTATCCGTCGCCGTAAATGTAGGGATTATTCCTAGAATTGAATTATTGAAGGCATCCTTTAACGTAATTGTTACGCTGGATGAAGCTATTCCATCTGCTACGGTTAAACCACTGGCCATGATTGTTGATGTTGCAGAGCTAGGAGCGCCAACGACAAAAGTTACGGTTGTGGAGGCGATGGAAGTCGTTGCTGGAGTTAGAACCCGAACAGTTTTAACTTCTGCTCGAGTTGATTTTAAAGTACAAGTTGAATTTCCGCTTGAGTCCGTTGTTGTACATAATCCAATAATATTGTTTGAGCCTGTGGAGGAAATTGTTGGCGTTTCTCCAGCAATGACACTTCCACTTTTTTTAATGTTAACTAAAATGCTAGAGCTCGCAATTCCATCAGCGACGACATTTGAAGTCGCAGAAATTGTTGTGCTATAAGCGGATGAAGGAGTGGTGACGACAGATTCACGCGGAGATTTGCTCACGTTACATGCCGTAAGCATAACCAGGGCCAGCAAGTTTAAGTACATTTTCATCAAAAATTTTGCCTAAAATTAGGTATTTCGCTTCTTAAAGTATAACGCATATTGACATAGATTAAGCTTCTCTTAAAAAATTTACACAACAAAAATTCATTGTATTTATTCCTTAAAATCAATGGGTTACGTCAAGTACTTGAGGTCGTTGGAGATTGTAAGGGCTCTTGGGCCTATTCGCCACACAAATGAATTAGCTTTTATCATGAACTCAAAGACTTAGCTCCCAAGAGGGCCGGCATCATTTGTGCTTCATTTAATGGGGTGAAAACTGATTAAGGAGGGTCATCATGAACCAACATGAGATACTGACAAAATTGTCTGATTTTAAAGAAAGTTTTCTGCACTTGTTTGATAAGAAACATGAAGAGTCAGTTGTTGATGAAGAGGAAGTACTTGATCATTCCCACGATGACCTACCATTAACTTTCAATCGAGATCCGGGCCCTGGTATAAAATTTTACCCCACTGAAAATTCAGAGTTCTCTCGAGGCAGAGAAAAAGAAATCCCTAGAGGCTTAGATCACTTTGATTAATAGCAGCCGTATTTGGCATTAAGAGCATTGTGAATAACTGTGAGTTCGGTATCAGTTAAAGTCACAGCACTGGTGTAGACGAGGATCTCGGCGATTTGACCTAAATAGGTTGATGCGCCAATTCGTTGAGTCCCTGGTGTTTGAGCTGTCGTATAAACCCCAGAGGCTACATAACAGGTGTTTGTTGTGAGATCACCATTCGTGCTTGCGGTTGCTGCAGTTGCGCTGAGGGCTGCTCCGTTTACTTTCCATTTCGCAGCAGCATTAAATGCAAGTCTTCCTGTTCCGCCAGTTGTGACTCCCATAATTGAGGTCGTATTTGAGGCAAAGATAGGGGCGGCAGCGATTGTTCCTGGTGTTTTGAATACCATAATAACGTGCTTAATGCTGGTTACGTTGGATGTGAGACTCAAGAAATCGGTTGAAGCATTTTGTAGATAAGGTTTGTTTTGAGACCCCAAGCCAGAAGATTTGTAATAGGGTCTGTTGGCGGCCGTATTTTGAAAAGCATTTTTCGCATTACCCGACTTATCAGTTAAATTTGAGGTTTGATAATTAGGCGTAGAGAAAACAGTTGTGATTGTGGATGCATCATCCACATCAAACCACGCTCCTAAGCCTGGATAACTTACGTATACCCTACTTAGATCTATTGTCCCTAAGGCAACAGAAGCGTTGTTATTAAGGGCATCTTTTAAAGTTCCGGCGTTGAGGTCAATGTCATTTGAATTCAATATCGAAATTCCACCTAAGTCAAAATCTGAAGTTGCCGGTGTATATCTAAATATAAGGGCCGAAGTTCCTGTTCCAGATAAGTAAGTGGCATATTTCGTGACTCCGAGAACATCTAAGTGGATGCGGGGAGTTCCTGTGACAGTAATGGCTTTACTAAAGGTCACCGTAAAGTTCATGGGCGCAGAATTAGAATAAACTGCATTGGCCGGAGCGGTCACTGAAGAGATCGTTGGAAGAATGGCATCAACCATCACTCCAGTTAGAAGAGGAGCAGTTAGCGAGGTTCCCGCATTGTTAGTACTTACATCTTGAATCGTCCCACCATTCATATCCATTGAGGCAGTCATAGAAATACCATTTGCATCAACATCGTTACTTACAATAGGGCTTCTAAAGATGAGTGTCGAAGTGCCTGAACCAGAGAGGTAATTAGCGTACCTGGTAGTCCCACCAACGTTAAGTGTCAGGCGTGGCGTTCCCGTGACGGTAACGGCTTCATTATAATCAACAGCAAAGTTAAGGTTTTGCCCTGTAACATAAGTCGCATCTAAAGGGGCCGACACTAAAGTTATTTGAGGGCCTTGTGAATCTACTAGAATTCCAGAAGTATTTGGAACGGTAAAAGTGAGAACGGCATTGATGGTGCTAGAATCTTTAATGGTTCCAGCGTTGAGCCCCACTGGGGAACTGATCGCTATTCCATCTGTATCAACTTCGGGAGACGCAATAGTTTTTCTGAATACAATATTTTTAGTTCCAGAACCAGATTGATAATTGGCATAAACAGTTGATCCACCGAGGTTCATGGTGATTCTTGGTGTTCCTGTGATGGTGACATTTTTAGTGAAGACTACAGTGAAGCTTAAAAGCTCTCCATCACCAAAAGTTCCTGAAGCAGGAATTGTTACCGATGAAATCAACGCCGGAGATGCGTCAACAAGAACACCGGTTGTGTCAGGTGCAGTAAAAGTCAAAGTCGCATTATAGTTATTGGCGTCTTTGATTGTACCTGCATTGAGTGCAAGAGGAGAGTTAACAGTAATTCCATCATAGTCATAATCGTTATTCGCGACCGTATAGCGAAACACTAGAGTGCTTGATCCTGATCCCGATAAGTAAGTGGCAGTTTTTGTTCCATCGGTCGTAGCGAAAGATAAGCTTGGTGAGCCTGTCACGTTAACCAGTGTGCTGAAATTAACTGAAAAATCCATGGTGTTTGTCACAAGATAAGTCGCATTGGTCGGTGCTGTTATCGAGATAATACTCGGAAGAACACCATTGATAAAAACAGATGCCGTATTGACAGCTGGTAAGGTCACATCGATATCGTTGGTGCTGCTATCTTGAATGGTTCCGGAAGTTAGGTTGACAGTACTCAAACCTATTCCATCTACATCGGTATCACCTGACGTTGGGATATATCTGAAAAGAAGAGTATTGGTTCCCGATCCTGAA
>JAIFLR010000095.1 GCA_020048985.1 Halobacteriovorax sp.
CCGATGGAAGAACCTGCAAGATCAAATACGTAATGAGTGAAATGCATTTCTACTTAATATTGTTTTTCTGTTTTCATTATTTTGTCCCAGAAAAGAAAATACAAACCATAGTTCACATTAAAGTACTTATGGTGATGGGAATGATGGGTCGAAGTATTAATCCATTTATAGGGGAAAGATTGTTTTATTTTAAGCGGCATTAAGTCCACACCCAGGTGGCCTTTCAAATTATTTAAAAAAGAAATGAGCGAAAAAACAAGCAAAACGTGTTTATGAACCGGCACCAAATAAACAAAAGGAAGAATCCATGCTGCTTCAAAAAGGGCTTCTATTGGATGAAACGAGTAAGTTGCAAATGGAGTTGGATTCAAAGAAACATGATGAGTCTGATGGGCGAGCTTATACAAAAATTTATTATGTAGAGTCCAGTGCATCCAATAAAAGTAAGTATCATGGATAAGAATGATCACTGGCAAAGAAAGAAAGTACCACCAAGTCGAATAATCACTGATGTTGTCATAGAGTTTAGTCAAAGGCATCAATTGTGGATGCATGATCAAAAAAAAGACCATTCCAAAAATAAGTACAGTAGAAAGAGAATAACCAATTTCATGTTTGATTTGTTTGGAAGAAATCGAAGTATTTTGAATCTGATATTTCTTAAAAAATTCGGGGGCCAATCGAAAGATAATAAAATAGGCCCCACCAGAGAGAAGTCCATAACGAACTAATTGTATCAGGGCCAATTTTAAAAAAAGCACTTAGACAGCGTGGGCAGTCTGCTCATCACCAGTAGAATACAAAGACCAGCCACGAGACTTTTTAGAGAATGACATTTTTTCGCCTGAATCCAAAGTTCCTACGAAACGTTTCCCATCTGAACTCTCGCCCATCACAGTAAAATATTTTATAGAGTGAGACCAATCGTTAAAACGAACTTTGATATTGTTCTTACGGCCTGCAAGTCTCCAGACGCGCTCTAAACTAAACCAATGCATATGCCTCTCCTTGGATTTTGTTGTCAGTTCTATACTGCCCTGTTAGAAATATCATACAAGATGAGTACAAATATACCTACCAAATCATCGTCGCGAGCAGGACGATTTAAGAAAAAGTTAGTTCCTGAAGGCTTCCTTGAAAAGGAAGCCCCCGTCATTCAGGACCAAATGACACCAGTAATTGATAAATATCAACAAAAAGCCATAACTGCGGCGGAATTTACGGCCGTCTACATCCTGACTGTTCTCGCTCACCGATTTCCTGGTACCTGGTTGGGTGCCAAACGCGCCGAGAAGCTGACAGCTTCCCATGACCTGCCAATGCTACTTAGTGAGCTAAATATCCCCTTAGAAGCCAACATTCAAAAACGTCTGGCCGGCTTCAGCACCATTGGCGACTTGTTCCAGAATTTTGCCTTTAAATCCACTCCTCTGACGGTTAACCGCTCAGTCCTAAATTGGTCTCGCGGTGTGTATGGATTGGTGCTGATGTTTCGTATCCCAAGTCCACGCGAGGTTTTGAATCAGCAAAAGCAAGGTCGCCGCTGCGTAACTGTGATTCTGGAAAAAGAGCGCGCCAAAAAATTTATTCTGGGTGAGCGAGATGCTCTGGGTTTTACCATGCATGACCTTATTCATGCTGATCACTTCTATCACAATAATCAATGTTACCAAGGTCAGCTGGGATTTTATGGATTGCTGGATTATTGCATGTCTCAAAATCATTTTGATAAACATCTGAAGAACCCGGCGTTTGAAGCTGAGTTTGAGTATCTCATCGCCGACATGAATGCTTACGCCATTCATTTAATGAAATGTTTTAAATCTGCCCTCATTCATTACCATGATAAAGGTGATGTTTTTTTTGCTGATTGGCTTAGGAAATTAAACCTGGCACCTAAAGAGGCAGAAGCTTTGAGTAAACTCAATTCAGAGGAATATCAAGGCGCCTTTGACGAAATCCTTCTAGGCCTTTTGACTCGCTACCAAGTCTAGCGCAGTCTCCACTTCCCATAATAATATAATGAAAGAGCAGTGCCCAGATGCCAGATACTATGCCCTGTAATCCAGCTGTGGGGATCACAAATCAAACGAAGTTCATCAATCATGAAAAGACCAAAAGAAAGGAGCAGTAGTACCAGAGCGATGTGAAGGTCCCTTGCCTTTAAAAACGCCTTCCCTTCAGAATGCAGAAGCTCAACAATGGAGATGGTAAAAATTATCACACACAGGCCGACCTTGAACCATTTCTCCAAAGAATAAAACGTCATCCACAATCCACCCTGATAGCTCAAGAGAAGAAAGACAAGTTTGGGTGTAGAACTGACCCACTTCACTAGCCATTTATAGAGGGTAAAGAAACTCATGACTAAAACGATGCCGGCAAAATCCATCGCCATCGCAAACTCCAGGAAGCTGCCATGAGCAAAGTGACTAGAAAGTCCTAAAAGAATAACAGAGAAAATCCAGAGTTTTAAGCGCTGAGACTTATGTTTTGTCTGAGTATAGAGAAGAATAGCGAAGATGATATGAAACAGAGAGCTCCAAAAAGCCGCAGGCTGAGCAATCAGCTGATCGAGGTGAACAAATTCACAACCGCAGTTATCGGGAAGACAATTAGCACGATGAAATGAGGACCAGATATTCATTATATTAAAAACTTTGTTTGAATTTCTTCCGGGATTTTTTCAGACCGACCCGTTTTAAGGTTAATCATGGCATAAACCATAATTCCATCACAGGATATTTTTTCATTTTTCTTATTCACGATCTCAAATTCAACAATGACATCACTTCCGCTAAACTCTTTAACTTGGGTGCTTATCAACATGACATCGCCCATGATGAGAGGGCGTTTAAAATTGAGTTCCGTTCTTTTTACTACAAATCCGTACCCCATGATCATGAATTCTTCCATGCTCATTTTGTAGCACCTGATCATCTGATCATAGCGAGCGGCCTGAATATAGTCGAGATAGCGTGAGTTATGAACATGCTGAAACATATCAATGTCATCAGGACGAACGGGAATTTCTGAAGTGAATCGAGTGGTCACGCTTCAAAGATCGCTGAATTCTTGTCGTTTTCGCGAACTTCTACTTTAGTGATCCAGGCACGCTTACCATAAAGCGACTCAAGAATTTTGGTCGCCTCAAGGTAGACATATTCGGCCGTGCCTTCCATTCCAGGGTTGGGCAAAACTCTGAGCTGAATCGCTCCACGTTGATCCAAAGCTTTGAAGGCTTCAAGCTCGGGATCGTCCTGAGCAATGAGAAAAGTATGATCAAAAACCTGATCCAGCCATTGCTTTAATTCTTTGAGCCCGCCAAAGTCCACAACCCAACCTTCTTTGGTGAGTTCAGAAGCCGCGAATTCAAAATGAAATTCTCTTGAATAGCCATGGACGAAGCGGCAGTGAGATTCTGCTCTCCATTGTCTATGTGTGCAGGGAAAACCAGTAAAACGTTTGGTGGATTTAAATTTTTTTGGGTTCATACAATGTTTTTACCACAACTATCGCACTTCGGCGAGACTTCTCCATCCGTCTGATTTTTGTCGCATATTCTTGAGTTCACGAAGATAGCGCTTGGTCGTAAGGTTAACCCCAAGATGCTGGAAAAAGCGACGAGTAATGAAACTCTCCGGATTGGCGGCTATTTCCTCTTCAGAAGCCTCGCTATACCCATACCCCATTACCTGACCGCCCCTGACCAAAACAAAGGATTTCTCCCCAATTGTGCGTCCCTCACCCATCATGATCAGGTTTTCATTAGGAAAGCGGGCCTCTTTGGCGAGGTTCTCAATTTTTTGATTCATCCGAAGAATTTCTTCCTTAGACTTACCATCATCCCGATACAAATATACGTCGGTTTTGAGATTACGCTCTAATTCTTTCAGCTTAATCTTAGCTTCTGGGTAATCTTGAAAAAACCATAACCCCTGATCCCCTCTTTTATAGGGAAAAAGTTTGAAAAACTTCTCACCATTATCCAAAGTCAAAAGCTTAATGACCCATTTGGGGCTATAAGGATGAAACAGAAGTTTCTTGAATTCAGCAATGAGTGGTGAGCCTGTTAACTCCCCATCAATGCTTTCTGTGCGAATTAAAAGATCCCGGTTATCAGCTTTCACAACCAATAATTCCCGTGCCCTCTTTTCCATATTATAAGCAGCTTCAAAATGAATCACCTTTCCATTGTTATCCCTAAAATAGATGAGGCCAGATTTAGTGGTAATATTTTTCAGGGCTTTTTCGTGGTGAGGAAGATAATGAATTTTGGTGTAGGTTTTAAGCCGCAGTTTAAAAAGTTCAACGAAAAGTTCCAGGGTTGCCCTGGCATCCCCAAGGGCCCGATGACGCTCTTTAATTTTAATGCCAAAGAAACTACAGAGCGAATCAAGGTTGTAATTTCTCAATCCCGGAATTTCATGTTGTGCAACTTTCAAAGTGCAGAAGTTTTTCATCTTGAGATCCTGACCCATTTCCAGAAACTTTTTACGGAGCAGCTCAAAATCAAATTCCGTATTATGGGAAACAAAAACATTTCCCTCAAGCCGCATCCTAAGAGCATCAGCGACTTCATAAAACTTGGGTGCTTCTGACAATTGGCGCTGGGAAATAGAGGTCAAATTTTGGATAAAAGGCGCAACTTCTTTGAGGGGGTTAATCAGGGTCTCATAGACATCGGTGATTTTCCCGTCTTGATAAGTAATAAGAGCTATCTCGATGATTTCTTTTTCGTCGTGAAGACCAGTAGCCTCAATGTCGCAAATTACGTAGCGGCGTGAGTTCATACTCTATTGTAGTATCTTTTCTGACCCCAACACAAGTTTAGGGGTGACAGTTTGTAGCTAAAATGTTGAATTTCTTATTATGAGAGACATAAAGTTAGAAAAATCATGGAAAGAATTGCTCCGTAGCGTGCTGGAACAGCCCTACATGGCAGAGCTTCGTAGTTTTTTAGACCGCGAAGAAAAGTCTGGAAAGACTATCTATCCAAAGAATTCAGACATCTTCGCCGCCCTCAATCTCACCCCCTTTGATCAAGTGAAAGTCGTGATTCTTGGGCAGGATCCCTATCATGGCCCGAATCAGGCCCACGGATTATGTTTTTCCGTTAAACCGGGAGTCAAAACTCCGCCTTCGCTGGTAAATATTTTTAAAGAACTCAATAGTGATCTGGGAATCACTCCGCCCACAAACGGCTGCCTCGATGCTTGGGGGCGCCAAGGGGTTTTGTTACTCAACAACGTCCTTACTGTGGAAGATGGGAAGGCCGGCAGTCATCACCTGAAAGGTTGGGAGCCATTCACCGATAAAATTATTGAACTGTTAAATGAGAAAAAAGAAAATCTGGTTTTCATTCTTTGGGGAAGTCCGGCTCAAAAGAAGGCGCAAAAAGTAGATCCTCAAAAGCACTTCATCATCAAGTCTGTTCACCCATCACCTCTTTCTAGTTACCGAGGTTTTTTTGGGTCAAAACCCTTTTCCCAGGCCAATGGCTATCTTCAATCTAAAGGGATTCAACCTATAGATTGGTCCCTTTCCTGAATTTTTTATAGGCAGATCATAGGGAAGACCCCGAGTGTGGTATCACTGTCTTATGAAACTATTCATTTGTGCCTTACTCATCTCCCTCAATGCCCTCGCTGCTGATTACAACTGCCGTGCCGGCCACGTGAAGCTTGAGCTTCAGTCCAATGGTGATATGTCGACCCTCATCGTAAAAGACGCTGTCACTGGGGAGTATTACTACAATGGAATTGTTTCCGAAATCATACAGGGCAACGGCCGATCGGAACTGATGTTTGAAACTCGCTCCCATACCTATCTGCAACTTCAGTTTAAAACTGAAGATCTCGACAATTCAGGTGACACTTTGTTTGGATTTGCCCGCGGCTGGACAGGTGCGGGATTTGTTGATTCAAGTCTTAGATGTTCAAAAATTAGTAGAAGAAACTAGGTTACTATAAAATACTTGCTGAAAAAAGTTTCGCATCCAACAAATACTGATGATACTCGTAAAGTGCAGACCATCGTCTTATATCAACATCAGCGACATCACTCTCTCGTAAATTAACCATAAATAAGTCTGAAGCACCTTGTGCCCATCGCGACTTCTCCGCAACCGCCATTTTCTTTGAATTCTCAAACTCCCTGGAAGTAACTTCCCAACGATCTTTTGATTGAGAACTGGCATTTACAAAAAAATCGAACTGTTGCTGGAGTTGCTGTTGAACATAATCCGTCTCTCTTTCCAGTGCTTTGACCTTGTATACAAAAGCAACGCTTTTACCCTCAGCTTTTCGATTTTCTAGTGGCAAATCAAATTTCACACCAAATTGAAGACTTTCTGGATCGTAAGCAGCATTAGGTGATAATTCCTTAGCACCGATAAGCTCCAGATTAAGCCCCGGTAATTTAGATTGATCAAAAAAAGCTAACTCTGCATTGAGCTTCTCTTTTTCCAGTCTTAAAATTTCTAACCTTGGGTTATTTATAGTGGAAGAAACGGGTAATGGACCTTCAGGCGTTTTGAGAATCAATTCTGGCATAGCTTCAGATGGTAATAACATGGGATTACCTTTCTGATCTCTTACATAGAGAGAAAGTTCAGTTCTGATTTTATTAATATCGACTTCATTCTTAATTAGATCTCCCTCTCTTCTCTCCATGGCGCGCATATTGTCTGTAAGCTTGATTTTTTCAAGATCACCAGCTCGAACTCTCTTGAGAATCATTTCTTGGCGATTTTTCGCTAATTCATAATTTTCTTTATTAATTTTTAGCTTTTGCGTTTCAAGCACCCATTTATAGTAAAGCGAGAGAGCTTTATGAACGTAAATTATTTTTTTCAATTTGAGTTGTTCGCTGGCCTGTTTATTTTCAATTTGTTTAATTTTTAAATTAGTTCTGAATTCATCGGTCTGAAAATTTCTAAGAACAGGCACTGACAATCCTGCAAATATCTCACCACCAGAAGAAGTTTTATATTTCCCATCATAGAGTGGAAAATTTCCGGCCCCTTGGCGATGACCCGCGAGAAGATTTATGCCCTTAAGTGCAGTTTGACGTTCAATCGTTGTTTCAAAATATTGATTATCATACTGATTTTCAATCCGGCTCCTGGACTTAAATATGAGCTTATGATCAAAAGCTCCTTCAGAAGCAGTAAGCTCGCCGCTAGAGGCTTGAAATTTGAGATTGGCCTCTTCAATCAAAGGAAAATGCAGCAAAACAGAATCAATAACTTGTTTTTCAGTAAGGGCAAATGAAAGAGAAGAGTATATGAATATAAAGAAGAGAATCAATTTCATCTTCATTTACTCTCCTCAACCAGCATTTTATTTAATTCATCTTTAATTGGCTCAAGGACTGGAGGAAATCCGTTGAGCTGTCGCCAGATTTCTTTCAAAACGAAGGTTTCATTAAATCGTATGTAGCCTCTTGAATGTACTCCGAGTCTTAGAATATTCTGAGATGGCCACTTTGATACCGGAACAACTAGAACTCGAAATTTTCCGCCGTAGGAACTTGCTTGGTCGACTAAGTGAACTTTGCCTTCAAATGTCCCTATTGATATTGAGGGCCACCCGGCAATTTGAATAGCAGGCCACCCTTCAAATTGAAGCTGAGCCTTCTGACCCACTTGAACCATCGAGGCATCGTTACCATCAATCCACAATTCTGCAGCTGGTAAAGTAACATCTGGAGTAAAGATGATGATTGGACTTCCGGCCTTGATTAACTGGCCCTTCTCGCCTGGAAGAATTCTTGTAACCGTCCCGTTACGAGGAGCAAAAACTCTCTGTGTTGACTGTCTAGAGAGTTGAGTTTCAGACTTCGTTAATATCGCTGTATTTTTTGAATACTCTACATTAAGTTTTGAAAACTCAATTTTTGATTTTTCATAGTCCTTTCTTGAGGTAAGTCCTTGTTCAAAAAGTTTTCTCTGTCTTTCTAGATCAATCCAGCCTTTCAAGGAAATCAGGATCATTGTCAACAAGGTCTACCAAGACATCGCCCTCAATAACACGATCGCCCTCTTTCACATGCCATCGTTTTACAAAACCGCTGACTGAAGCAGATATTGATTGCACTCTCTCATTTGGATTGATCGCCGTAATCTGACCTTGACCTACGGTAAAAGAAATCCAAGGCAAAAATAAAATAACTCCAAACCCAAGGATTATCAGTTTCTGAACAAGAGGTTTAGCAAAGTCAAAAGGCAGCTTTGAATATACTAGCGTCTCACGCGTTTTCATATCTGTCCCTTTAGGGCTTTAGCGATCTTTTTCTGTCCTGTTTCAAAATCAAAAATACCTTCTAATGTTTGAGGAAGTTTGGTCAATGAGAACAATATTCCGGAAACAATAATCTCAGCAGAAACAAGCTGGCCCACAGAGAGTTGATTGTTTTTAATAAAATAGCTCCCAAGACCCAAAAGGAAAATCTGGCTAGTTACAGCAAGTATCGAAACTTTAAAAGAGTTCAATCTTGTAAACTTAAAGTGCCCTTCCCTTGCCAACAAGTAAGAATCAACCTGGGCTTCAGTGAACATTTGACCAGAAGATAGAGTATCAAAAATTGCATACTTCTCATTTGACTCAATAACGGAACTGTCAATAGAGGGGGTAAAGGTTCTGTATATACTTAAAATAGTGAGACCTATGAAGATCGCAAGGACGATAAAAGCAGGATGGAAAATAATAATGGTCGTGACGCCAAACAAAACCATCAAAAACAACTCCACAAGGTGTGAATAGGCCTTTGCAAAACTCTTCAAAAGCCCGGCGACCTCAAAATAATAATGTCCATATTCTTTGGTTTTTATCATTTTCCATCGATTGATTTCAAAAACAAAAATCTCTCTTTGCAATGACTCAATTAAAATAACTTGGGAGTGCTTCACCATGCTGGCAAAAACTAACAAAACCCCGACTATAAGAATAAATGAAATAATATTCAACCAAATTGCTGACAGAGAAAGATTGTTAACCAGGAACTGAACCCCAAGTGGAATAATCAATGACGATATCCCATAGGCGGCCGAGTAAAATATAAATTTCCGATTTAAGCGGAGTACTTTGAGTCTAAGTAAAAATTCTAGTTTCATAAAATTTATATTAATACTTTTTTGCAGCTATTCAAAGAAGTTCGACTCAAATAGGCGGGCCCATATGGACCTAACGCACTTTAGCGAAAATCTCTCATGAAAATTAGTACATCGCTCTTAACGCCATCACCTATCTCTCTGTTTTCAGACATTTTGTTGATATGCAGGATAAGATCGAACACATTTGATGATTTAGACTCATAAATCCTTAAAAGATGAGATTTTAAATTTTTATAATCCTCCGTTCCCATCTGCCCCTTATCATGGCTAAGTGAGTTTTGAAGCAACAATTGAAAAACCTTAGACTCCTCATCCTTCAATTCTTGATGTTTTCTCATTGTTTGATCTAAGTATAATTTAATTTTATTTTTTGAAGACTCACTCAGCTCTGGATGACTCTCGAGCAGGACCTTTGCGTGTTTACTTATTTCCTGGGCCGTTTTAACTTCTAGATCATTAATCTGCTCTTGCAAAGGCACTCTAGTGGTTTTATGTGATGAACAAGATACAAGCGTAAGCAGGATAAAAAACAGAAAAAGATGTTTCAAGACAATACCCCTTAAAAGATGTGAAATTTTATATAACAACTGTTTTTGATTATAGGGGAATCTTAAGATTTAATAAAATAGATAAAAAAACACATATTATTCGTTTTTTTCAATATATAAAACGAGACTATCTAACTCTCTTCACAACCGCCAAATAAAATGGTCCCCACCCTGTAGTATCTGGCAGCACTTGCCAACCAAACTCAGTGGGTTCTCCGAATGAGAACTCTTTATGAATAAGCTCAAACCGCCCTGCCCGTTTCTGATACAGTTTAGCGATGATGCCGTCATTTTCTAATTTTGAAAGAGCGCAAGTTGAATAGACAATTGTCCCACCCACTTTGATGATATCAAGGGCGGAGGCCAGCATGGCAAATTGTGTAATCGCGATCGCCTTGGTTCTTCCTGGGGCCCACATGGAGAGCTCCTTCGAGTCTTCAAGAACGTGGCGCTCTGATGAGCATGGGGCATCTAATAAGACTTTGTCGTAGTTGCTTTTCTGGTAGAGACTCCATTTCGTGGCATCGTAAGAAGTGATGGTATTAATTTTTTGTTCGGTCTTAGGAATATAATCATCAAAAATTCTGTGAATGCGGGCCCGTCTGGCAGCTGAACGGTCATTAGAAACTAAGAGACCTTGATTTTTGAGTTTCAGCGCCATCAGAAAACTTTTTCCACCTGGGGCGGCGCAAAGGTCAACCACTCGCTCACCAGGATGTAGATCCATGGCCTCTACCGGAAGGATACTGGCCGCATCCATCAGATAATAATTGGTATAACCCGCTTCTGTTTTTTCCGGCTGTGGGAAACTCTCCCGCACGTCATGCTCGAAAGAAATTCCCGATACATGCAGAGGTGTACTTTGAAATTTAAATTTACTGAATGGGTTAAGAATAGCGACATGCTTTTTGGGCGCAAGGAGCGCTTCCTTTAAGGCCGGCCAGCGCTCACCGTACATTTCCGAATAAAATTGGTTGAACCCATCAGGTCCCTTCAAAGGTGTCATACTTTATTCTAACAGAAGAAGTTAAGTTTCCCAAGCTTCCCAAGTTCCCAGCTTGAACAAAATCCGGTAGAATACGGTCAGGATCATAATGGGAGGTATGCTTGAAACTAATCATGATCATGCTCTCAATTTTATTTACTCTAGATGTTGGGGCAAAACCGATGAAAAAAGAGATCGCAACACTGGCCGGTGGGTGTTTTTGGGGAATGGAGGAGATTATCCGTGCCATCCCAGGTGTGTTGAATACCACAGTTGGCTATACCGGTGGATCGGTAGATAACCCTACCTATGGCATTGTTAAGCTTGGAACCACTAACCATGCTGAAGCGGTTGAAGTGGAATTTGATGCCACAAAAATCACCTTTGAAGAGATTCTAGGGTATTTTTTCCGGATGCATAATCCAACCACTGTGAACCAGCAGGGCAATGATAAGGGCACTCAATACCGCTCGGCGATTTTCTACCATTCTGAACAGCAGAAAGCCGTTGCCATGGATGTCATCAAGAACGTGGATGCTGCAAAAAAATGGGATAAACCCATAGTGACTCAGGTTCTCCCGGCGACGAAGTTTTATGCAGCCGAAGACTACCACCAGGACTACTTAAAAAAGAATGCCGGTGGTTATACTTGTCATTGGTTGAGGGATTAATTCAGTTTTTTTACGTTCATGCCGATAATCTATTCGAATGAAATTTTTACTCTTCATACTACTAATCCCCACTCTGTCCTGGGGTGATTGTGACGGTCTCAAAGAAGCCATTGAGAGTTGCTCCGTATTTGCCTGCGAAATCAGTACTCCACAAATGGGGAAGGCCATTGGCTACAAAATTGAAGGCATAAAAAATAATAAGTGCGTAATTGTAACTGAAACAGGCTCGAAGCACATAAAAGTAGACATGGGTGAAGTCTGCCATCTGGAGGATAATCTTCGCCCGCTCATGGCAAAATCAGCACAACTCAATGTAGATACCATAAACATGACAATCCATATGATGGATCAGGGGTCTACCCTCGACTCTAAAGAGTCGGCAGAAATAATGATTGAAAAAATGCAAGCCGATCAAAGAAAAATAATAGAAAACTCGGAAAAACTTGCCAGCGCCTCACAGCAACTCGTAACCGCAAATGGTGGCAAAAATCCTTGTACTCCCAAAGACCCCAAGTCTATGGCATTGCTTGCAACTGCCTTTTCGGGCATGAAAGATAATTTGAAAGATATGGTCCTTACTCAGCAATCTATCAAGAAAAATAGTTTTAATCGATTATTTCCCGACAATAAATCTGCATGCATCGTCAGCACGGACATAAAGGAACTGGATAATGCGAAGAGAATTATTGGGGTCTCCAACCAAGAAGAATGTAAAAACTTAGCAAGCTCTACGTGCTCAGACCTTTTTAATAAGGCCAGGCTGAAAAACTTAGATTGTCCTGCTGAGATCAATATTTTATATGGTGAAGCAGAGAAAGCAACAGGAGATGAAATTCTCAATGTCCCAACCACCGTGGTAGCTTCTGTTACTTGCGAAATTAATGGGATGATGAGAGCTAACAAAAAAATGAGCTATGATCATGCTTTCAAAAAACAAAGTGGCAGTTTTTGTAAAAAGCCAAAGGGCTATAGTTGCAAACTCGAACTATTCTCTCAAGATAAAATCGCTATTGATTCTAAAAAACACCACATTACCAAGAGAGATGGCGCAGAAATTAATTGCTTAAAGTTAGCGAAGAAATTAGCGGCGCCTCATTGCGAAAATCCAAATGCTGACATATTGGCAGTTTTAACAGTCACTGCCGAAGGTCATAAAGGGATCTCAGGGGTATTAATGAACGAAGCATTTAAGAACTTTTGCTACACCCATCGCCTTAAAAAAGTATTTAATTAATTTCCTGAAAGAAACCAACATTTCGGACGAAGGCCTCGGGTGTCGCCCAGTTTAACGTGGCAGGCACCGGCCTTCTGGTCATCATCTTCAAATTCAACAGATTCTGAAACGGGACAGATGGCTCCCTGGAAAAATGTGTCCAGTCGGCATTGGCCATAAGGGTGCAAGTAGTTCATCGCCCTCACCACTAATGGATCAGGGGTCTCAAATTTAGCAACAAGTGAATCATGATCGAGATCTTGAATCATGTGGGCGACAGATCTTCCGGCCAGACCCATCCTCTCGCATAGCTTCTGCGATTTAATATCAGTATAGGTTACCTGGCACTCATTTTTAAGTGTTTCAGGAATCTCCTCATTGGCGATAATCAATTCGTTATTATCCTTTTCCCAGATTCTGCGAAGGCACTTCATGGTGGCATAATAATCTGCCTGACCTTCGGCACTTGACCAACGGTTGGTTGATTTTTTTGGATAGCCACCAAAGTGGTGCCCCAATTCATGACAAAGAACAGCAGTGAAGCCATCTTTTGTGATTGCTTTATGACGGGCCAGACCACCGTAAATGGTGATCATCACTTTTTTATCAGATTTCTCTGCATAAGCATTAACTGTATTAGATGCCCATGAACCAAAAATAATGAGTTCTGCATTGTGATCACGATCAATTGAAGGAGAAAAGAATTGCTCAAAGGCCTTAATAGAATCCTTGAATTCTTTTTCTGTCATGTCGTTAGCAAGTAGAGAGCCTTCAGGGATAGAGACGATCCTGTTCATTCGCATGCCCCCATCACAAGCAATCACTGGTAAAGCAAACAGACATAGGAATAGAGCAAAAACTTTCATTGAGCCTCTTTTAATGATTAGTAGTAAGATTATTGGCCATCTGAAACAAATCTTCTAGTAAAAAAGGTTTGCTTAAAAGTGCCGCGGCACCCTTTTCGATGGCTGATTTGTTGGAGATGTCTGCAAAGCCAGTGATAAGAATAACCGGAGGAGCGTCACTGGATTTTGATTTTATATAGTTCAGTAAATCAATCCCAGTTCCGCCAGGCATGCGTATATCCGAAATAACTAAGTCGATATGGTGTTGGTCAATGATGAATTTGGCGGCACTCACGTTTTCGGCCTGATAAACTTTGGCGCCCAAGTATTCGAGTTCAGAAGACAAAATGCCTCTAAGATCAGGCTCATCATCTACAATCAGTAAAGTTTTATTCTGCAGCAAAACGTCACTCATAAATAAAGAATAGTATATGTTTTTCGAGAAGGCCTATTTTTAAAGTGAGGAAATGGGCATCTTTAGGTATCCTAATGACATGATAAAAACGTTGTTCATACTCACAGTATTTTTCACTTTAAATGTCCACGCCTCAAATGAAAGTGAGGGCGCTAAAAAGTCATTAAAAGCACTTATCGCACCTATCCTGCAAGGTGCCGGCAAGTCCCCTAAGACCCTATTAAAAGACTTCAGCGTTGAAAAGTGTGAGAAATATCAGATTAACTGGATGGATGTTATCATGATGCGAAAATCTGCCGCGTTAACCTACACGTTCAAACCTGGCTGCGATATTCAAGGGACTGTCTACCCGACTGTCTTCAAGCCATTTACCACGGATTTGAAATTAAAAAATCTCGATAAATTCACCCATCTGGTTAGTGAAAATAAGATTACAGCTAGCTTGGAGTCGAAGCCGATCATGAATCTTGAAATTCGCTCCGCTAAACTCACCGGTGAAAAAGGAGTGATCAAATTTGAAGCTGATTATTCAGTTCGAATTGACCCACTCAAGAAGGCCAATATCATCGAAGAAAACATGGGTGGAGAAATCAGGATCACGGAAATTTACGGGAAAGCGGTCTCAATCAAAGAAAAGATCAAAATCGACTAAACGCAATACTAGAAGTAATACCTTCCACCGATAGCAAAGTGCATCTCTAGCCCGGTTCTGCCTATAAAATCCACAATAGGAGCTATTTCAGCAAATACATCTGCAGGCTGATCGGCCAGACGATGGGCAAGGCCTACAGGTAATCTCACCCCAATCTCGACAGAATCATCAAACTCAAGTCTGCCACCGGCGCCGAAGTAGAGATCCAGGGGATGAACATCATTAAGAAAAAAAGCCGATTTTTTATGTAATAAATAATCTGAATGGAGGCTCAAACTAGTGTTTTTCCCCAAAGAAAGGGCAAAGGCACCATCAACTGCTGCATTGTCGTCCAGCCAATACTTACCACTCAGACCAGTCGGATTCCCAAGAATAACACCTAATCCGAGCTCATTTGAAGCTGCCATGAGAGTTGAAGTCATGCATACAAGAATAAGAACTAAAAAGGTTTTCATTTAAGGGCTCCGAAATTGATATTCCAAATGTTATTCACCTTATGGGCAGTTGTCAAAAACTATGGTTCAATAAGGGATGAACTTGCGCAATATTCTCCTCCTTTTCTCTGTGGTTATGATTGCTTTTTGTCTGTCTCTCTTTTTTCAGACAGAGACCTCTGTTCAATCCATGAACTATGAACAATATAAAAGTTTGAACTACAATAAATCCCGCTCTCACTCGCTGGAGGAATTTAACACTAAAATTGCTCCCCACCGAATTGAAGATCTCATTAGTGAAGCCTATGAGAAGAATAAACTCCTGGGAAATAAAACGCGTGTGATGGAAGTTGGTTTTGGGAACGGAAGAGTTCTGATGGAACTCAAAAATCTTTTTCCCGAAGTTGAATTCTATGGAATCAACAAGGCAAAAACGCGCACCTTTTACAGGAGAGAGAGCTTTATCTTAACTGCCATGAAGTTTAATCTCATGACTAACGATGAGGCAGAAAATATCGTCCTTCCTTACGTCGTCTTCCAGGATTTGGATTTTGGACAAAAGATTCCCTACGGCGAGAATAAATTTGATCTCATCTATTCACAGTCAACAATTCCCTACATCCGATACACTTTTGAATTATTCAACGAAATCATGAGAGTTCTTAAAACAGGTGGTGTCAGTTTTCACACCGATGTCACAGGGGTGAATATTTATGAGAAAGGTGTGAATATATCCCTGAAAGATGCGGCCAAAGAACTAAGAAAGAGGGGAATAGATTTTTATGTCCTGGATAACGAGCAATCTGTTCGCTTCAAAAAGCCCAACCAACAGGCCATCTTCCCGCTTACCCCCCACTGGCCAATCCCGACTCAAATTGACAACTTGTCGGAAGAGCAAAAACGTCCAGAAATGAACTACAACTTTAATCACTAGTTCCGAATTGTGGCTTTTATGGGCTAATTTATCGGATCTTTACTCAACCACCTACCAATACTAGCATCACTGTTACTACCCCGTCTTTGACACTAAATTCTTTCAATCTCTGATTTAAAGATTGTCTTTCTTTCCGTGTCGCCAAGGCATATATCACTATTACTAACAGGACTAAAAGTTTAAGCAACAAATTAGCCAAAAATAAGCACCTTATTTGAAAGAACACACTCCACGCTGTTAAGGTGAATTCGATAATTCTTCATCAGAAGCCTAAGAAATACTTCATTATTCCTTAGGCTCATTTGATGAAAGGATAAATTGCATAATAAAAGCTTGAAATGGCCAATATTGACCACAGCCAAACAGAGCTATAATAGATTTCACGTATCAGGCCGACGATAGTCCGCTCCTTCACATCAATGCTGACAAGCCGTTTAACTCGGCTATAAGCGAGGTATGCAAAAAGAGCGAAACCTAATAAACCTAGAGTCAATTGAGCGTAAAAATTCATTAGCGCCTATCTCGAATAATAAATTAGTATCCCAATTAATATTATTACAACGACTCCAACTACATCACTAGCTGTAGTTTGGTTGTACAAAATATCTTTATACGGCTTTTTGCCCTTATTCACGATCCAAAGAATACCCGCCCCAATCGAACCAAATATCATTCCAACTATTGTGCTAACTAACGAATCCATATCGTTCCTTTATCTTCCAGATCCTATTGTAGGTCCTGTATATGATGGAGTGCAACTATTCCCAGAGGATGGTGAACCATTTGGAAAGCTATACCCACCTGATGGCGGAGTTGGGTTCATAGGACCAGTGGGTGGCAACATTGGTATTTGGGGTCTTGGGTTGTAAGCAGCATTTGGATCAAGTCCATTGCCCCCTCCTAACCAACCACCGAGCGCTCCACCAATTTTAGATCCTAAGAATGCTCCTCCATAAGTCCCAGCAGGCCCCAATGTAGACCCTAGACTACCACCGATTGCCGCTCCACCAATCGCACCTATCGCCCCTCCATTACCTCCTGGATTAGTTAATCCTGGGATTATTGGAACATTACCACTTGGATCAATTAAGTTAATCGGATCTTGCATCACATACCCATAAAGGTTCATATCACCACCGTTAAACAAGATCGGATCTTTGCTTAACCATCGACCTACCGATGGATCATAATCCCTCGCCCCAAATCTGCAAAGCCCTGTGTCCTCATCATACAAACATCCCGCAAAACCAAATGGTATAAACCCTGGCGCAGTATCTGAAGTCTTATTTCCAAACTCATCGTACGTGATTTCTTGAACAATTTCTCCTGTTGCCGAATTAACCACAGCGACAGGTGACCCTAAGTGATTGCTCACAATCTGATAGTTCACTCCGCTTCTCATCATATAGTCTGGCACATGGGACTTTGATCCATAAACAAAGCGGGATATGAGAATACCCGCTCCATCAGTGATACCGATCAATTGATTATTCGCATTCCAGATAAAATAGTTTTCAATGGTCGTTCCATCTTTTTTGATAATTCGGCGATTTTGCGCATCAACGGCATAGTTGACCGTCTTCGTAGGCAATGTGACTTGCTTCAAGTTTCCAAATACATCGTAGACAAAATTTTTGGTAATTGAAGTGGCAGAGTTTGTTTCCGAAGTCAGCTCACCGTTGGCGTTGTATGTAAAAGTCTTCGTGCCAAATTTCGTTAGACGATCTTCATCGTCGTAAGTAATTGCCCCCACCGCTGGAGGTGCTACGCCGAGATTTATTCCTGGAATATTACCAACCAAAACAGGAGCTTCATCGTCGCCAACTGTGGTTCGATTTCCATAACCAAGACGTCCAGCGGTTCCAAGACCCCAGCACAGCATGTCCCCAGAATCGATCGTCGCACAAGTATGTTGATTAGCGGACTTAATCGAAGTCACGGGTCCACCTAAAGAAAGAACTGGAATGGTTGATGGATGCTCATCATCCCCGATAGTAACAATATTACCCTGCCCAAGTTGTCCATGATCGTTTTTACCCCAGCACTTGCTTTGGTCATTCACCGTGATCACGCAAGTTGTATCAGTCCCAGCCTGGACAGATTTTACATCGTCACCCACATCAACGTTTGCAAGCGCGCTCGAGTACGCAATCGGAGTTGTCGTAGTGGCCAGACCAAGCTGACCAAAATCATTTTGCCCCCAGCATTTTAGCTTATTTGACTGAGTAATAGCGCAAGTATGATGTCCACCTGCCGCGAGCTGTTTGACGGGTTCACTCAAGGCAAGGAATGGTATTGTTGCAGGAGTTTCATTATCCCCAATGACTCTGTTTCCTTGGCCAAGCTGTCGAGCACCGTTTCCACCCCAGCATTTAACTTTTCCAGTACTCGTTAGAATACATGTATGCGCAGCACCTGCGACGATCTGAATAATTTCCTCTGTAGCACCAGTTGCCACATCGCCTGCAGAAGCAGGACTCTCATCGTCTCCTACATTATTGATGTTGCCGTATCCTAATCGTCCATTTGCTCCATTTCCCCAGCAAGTAACGAGGTTACCCACTTTGAGTGCACATGCATGACTTCCACCAACGGCAATCTGTTTCGCTTCTCCGCCTATATTTATTTCTGGTTGAGTTGATGGAACTTCATCATCACCTAAAGAATTCATGTGGGCTAGTCCGAGCTGTCCAATATCATTTAATCCCCAGCACCGAACATTTCCATTTGTCAAAAGAGCACAGCTAAAATTATTTCCCAGAGAAAGTGATTTAGCATTTCCATTAATATTTACGGATGCAATTGTACTCACGGCCTCATTGTTACCAATGTTTTCTGTATTTCCATGCCCTAGCTGACCGAAATTTCCTTTCCCCCAACACTTTACTCCGCCCGATGTTATGGCACAGGTGTGGGCGTTCCCTACGTTAAAGCCGTTGAACGTAGATAGTTCGACAGGTGTGGTAGTTCCACCCGAAAGGGTTACTCCATCGATCGTCTGTCCAACTCTATTACTATTAGAATCATAAGCGTAATGTGATTTAGGTGAACCATTCAAAGTCACATCAGTTAATCTTCCAGACAAATCATAGGAATAGGCATAGGTGCTGCTGGCCGCAGTCCCGTATTTTTCGGTGCGAGTAGAAATCCTGCCTAAATTATCCCGTGTCATAGATTCTAAATAAATACTACTTCCACTATACACGGCTTCTATTTCGGACAGTTCACCGAAGTTTGGTGAATAGGAAAAGAACTGAGAAAGATTTCCGAGATCAGTCTGAGTTAACTGTCCAGTAGCAGGAGCTCTGACCAAAGTCTGTGACCCTGCTTGTGTTAAAAGACGATCGTCATCGAACGAAAAATTCGTGGTAACATCAAATGGAAGAATAGTTAGTCGCTCCTGCCCGATATCCCCCATCGAATTATAAGTATAGCTTACGGTGTTAGAAAACTGCCCTGAGATAGTGCGTTCTGATTCAAGACCAGATCCAATGTAATAAAAGTAACGAGTGATAAAGTCTTCAGAGGAGGCTTGTGTCAAAATCCCTGAGTTATGGGAAAAGTTTCTGTTTCCGTTTGGCATGGCAATTCGATTCAAATTGCCTTCAACTAAATCATAAGTAAGATCCACTGATGAACCATCAGGCCGATTGATTTCAGTTAATTCACGGTCATTATTATAAACGTAGGTAGTTGATACATTGGCCGGAGAAAGATATGACGCCAAAAAATCAAATCCATTATAGCTCATTTCATGGATTGGTTTTCCTGGTGGAGTAACTCCCGTCAAATTGCCTTGAGTATCGTAAGAGAAATTAATCACTCTGGAGTCAGGTAGTGTTTGAGTGTTGATTCTTCCTGCTAAATCGTAAGTCAAACTAGTAATCTGGTTAAGAGCATTTTTGATGGTAGCAATGAATCCGTTGCTAGCGTTATAAGTTAGATCTGTTACCCTATTTGCCCCATGTGAAATTTTACTCACCCTTCCCTTAAGATCATAATCGACCGTCACTGGCATGAGATTGGAAAACTGAATGGAACCAACATCACCTTTGGGATTTAATATATTCGTTGTGCTTCGACCCAATGGCGTTTTCTCGATTACCGTTCTATTTTCTGGTGTATATAAAAGGCTCCATTCTTTTTGGTTCAGGCTTTGTGTTTTCTTTAAAGTTGTAAAACTAAATGGATCGCTTGAATTTGAGAGAGTGAATACTTCAGTAAAATTCAGGCCCATTACAATACCTAGATCTCCAATCATTGCACTTCTGGGTCGTGTAGCTCCGCCACCAAACCTTGTGTCGACGGCCTTTATGATACTCTCGATGCGATTATTGCTAGAGGAAAGACTAACGTCTTTTGTCACTCTATTAGAATTTAAAGTTTGGACGCTGCGGTCAGGAAAACTATCAGTCCTGACGTAGGATGTTGCATCAATAGAAACCGAACTGTCACGTATTCTCCCAAGAGCAGATACAGCTGTTGATCTAAATCCGCTTAAAGTTGGTGTTTGAGTAAGAGTGACTTCATTTCCAGCACTACTCAGATCACTTCGAAGGCTCCCATTCGCATTGTAAACTAATGTTGACATGACTCCGGATGGTTTTTCAAAAGATAGAAGCAGCCCAGTTGAAGTATAAGTCATGTGGTGAGCTTCTGATGCTGGGGACGTTACAGAATCAATGTAACCATTATCATTCGTTGTAAGGACAGTCACCTGACCGTAGGGAGAAGTAATAGAAATAGGGGTCGAACCTGAATACTGAATCGTCGTTTGATTTCCATGTTTATCAGCGACCGATATCAATCTTCCCAATGAATCGTAATAAAATAGAAGTATGTCAATTCCAGTTAAAGCATCCAAAGTCTGAATGTGCCTAAGGTTGGCATCAAAGACATAAACCTCACTTCTATCTGATGAAACTATCCATCTGTCGCCATTGCTTTTAAGTTGTCCTGTGGTGTTGAAACTTGTGCCATCCCCAAGATGTAAAACTTTTCTTAGTTCATCATAGTGATGGCGAACATCAAGATTCCACCCACCAATAAGAGAATTTGGAGAATAAATGCTTCCAAGTACGACAGAAGAATATGTTGGTGCCACAAAAGAACAACCTGACCCAGCAGATGATATAACGACCCATCCTCCGGGAGATGGAATCGGAACTGGTACGGTACAGCTGTATTGCTCAGTGACTTTTATGTTGGCCATACGAGGTCCAATTACTGGGTTACCTTGCCCATCTTTACCATCCCACTCAAAAAAAGAATCTTTAACTGGAGGAAAGATTATAGACTCATGATCCTGACCGGCGATACTAATGCTTAGCAATTTAGAATTTGTTCCCTGTAAATTTGGATGCTGAACAAAAATATTCTTTTGAAATAAATCTCTTCGACCAGGGACTTTGTCATTTGAATACACGAAATTGAACGGTACACCTACGAGGGGAATGATCTCAGTGTAAGACAATGTATCAGGGTGAATAACAGATCCCTTAATGGGACAACTTATATCTGGGGTAATATTTGTTTTTGCCTGAGGTGGCTGGCCTTCTGGACAAACGACTAGATTCGGTAGTCGTGCCCCCCAATTCACAAAGATGGAGCAATGAGCAGCGACATCATATCCTTCATGTTTGCAACTAACTATGGGTTCATCCCACACAGGGACTGTGTTTGAACAGTCTAATATGACAGTCTCTTGACCTAGAACCGCACAACTCTCAATGGTAGGAGTAAGGTTATAGTAGCAAGCATTAGCAATTGAGCTTACACAAAATAGTCCAATACCAATCAGTTTTAACATCTTCATCAAAAGCTCCTACAAGGACAATATCTCTGTTGTTGAATATTTATGGAGACTTAACTGTACGAAACTTTGGAATAAAACAAACTCAAGATTTCTTAACAGCAAAATTTGCAACATTACCCATAATTTCCGACATAAACCGGCGACCACTATCCTTTTAACCACTAGTTCCGATAAGTCTCCATATTCTAAATATGGAGTCCTCATGGCCTTTCAGCTGAAAGATCTAGATTCAAACAAAGTGATTGAAATCAAATCTGGCGACATAATTGGTCGCTCAGAAGGAAATCATAAATTTCCAGAATGCACTAAGATGAGTCGCTCTCATTGTCAGTTTATTTTGGAAGGCAATATTGCTTATATTCTGGATCTCAATTCGCGCAACGGAACTTTCGTCAATTCAGTTAGAATCGAGCCAAGTAAGAAGGTCATCATGGGTGATGGCCATATCTTGATGTTTGGAGATAAAAGTTTCATGCTCAGGGGTGGCACTAGTGGGGGCGCCAACACTATGATTCCTGGAGTTACCGGTGAGGCTGGTGGAAAAATGTCCACACCAATAAAAAGTTATGCCTTTTCTTTTAAAGCGAAGACCTCAGAATTGTATGCGCTTCTTTTTAAAAATGTAGTCTTCACTCTCCTGACTCTCGGGCTCTATATCCCCTATGCCAAAACTAATTTAAGAAAATTCACCTGGAAATCTTCATCACTCAATTCATTTCCATTTTTATTCAAGGGTAATCCTCTAGCGCTACTCAAATCCTATTTAATTTTGCTGGTGATGTTTATCGCTATAATCGCCGTTCACTACGCCGTCACGACTTTTGTAATAAAAGGCGATATGATTCTAACTTATGCTTACTTTTTCTTTACTTATACTTTCATCTTTTTGCTTTTCACCTGGGCGAAATACAGCGCCTACTCTTACCTGGTCAACAACAGCAGTTACCGCTCAGTCCATTTTAAAATGAATAAGGGTGGCGCAAAAGATCACCTGCTGCATTCCATTTTGGGCACCATTTTATGTATCCTGACTTTGGGAATTTATTATCCTTTCATGTCCTGCAAGTTAGAAAAAATTCGATGGAATAAAACTCAATATGGGACAAGTCCCTTTACCTATTTTGTCGAAGGTGGAGAGTACGCCAAACTCTGGTTTAAAGGTGTGATCCTGACTGTTCTCACTGCTGGGCTTTACTACCCTTGGTTTGCTATTTCCATGCACAAATACAAAATTGATAGCTTGGAATTTGGAACCGCCACCTTTACCTCTAAGGCCAGTGGTGGAGAATACTTTTGGGTGCTCTTAAAGTCCGCCCTGCTTATGATTGTGACTCTGGGTCTGGCAGCTCCATTCGTGTTCAATTTGAATCTGGCCTACTTTCTAAATCACACCTCAATCAAAGGCAGTATCAATTTTGACGAGGTCGTTGCAGCGGCGAAAGTCAAACAACGCCCTCTGAGCGATTCTGTGGCCGATGTTTTTGACCTGGATGTAGACATCGGGATTACATAAGTTTCAAGATATTGATAAATAAGGACATACACTTAAGCCGTTAAGGTGATTTGTATTTTTTATCCAAACCAAATGTAAGCAGTATAATAAGTGCGCCTGTACTGGTACTAGATTTCCATTAATCTGAAGTTAGGGATTTAATGAAAAAGCTAATACTGCTCATCTCTTTTAATTTTGCCTGTTTTAATCTTCAGGCATCTGTGAAAGAAAATGAATTTGAACTTGTTGCTCGTAAATTTGAAAAATTCGCCACATCTTTAGGACAAAAGGCGATTCCAGATTATAAAAATGCTTTGGCCCCCAATTGACTAGGCACCTTGTTTAATTTGTTTTTTATACTCTAACGGGC
>JAIFLR010000081.1 GCA_020048985.1 Halobacteriovorax sp.
ACGACAAAAGAATTA
The DNA here is from genome assembly GCA_020048985.1 of Halobacteriovorax sp. Classification (GTDB taxonomy): domain Bacteria; phylum Bdellovibrionota; class Bacteriovoracia; order Bacteriovoracales; family Bacteriovoracaceae; genus Peredibacter. The sequence goes on from JAIFLR010000081.1 coordinate 16, forward strand.
AAGTTTTCATAGTGGGTATCTCTTTTGAAGAAATTCAAAAATCTTAGGATGTTTTTGCTTATAAAGTTTAGGATCTTCGTAGAAAATTTCCAGGTGATTAGTAAAATCTTCTTCTTTGTTTAAATAAGAATCTGATCTGATCAAATTTGCTGGAGGTAGGATGTAGACTTTCCTGTCTTTTGTTACTTCTTCTCTCCATCCGGATAGGGTTGCAAATTCATCCTCATCTGTAAGGCTGATTTTTTTGAAAAGATGATGACCCGATTCATGAACAAGATCAGAGGGCTTGCTTCCGTTTTTAAAAAATTGGTCATAGAGAATGATAGAACCATAGGTAACTTCACTCGTTGCGGAATTCCCTTCGTAAATTGATTTTATCGAGCGGTAGAACTTATAGTCTTTAATTTCTGTCCAAACTGGAAGCTTGGGTAAAATTTCAAGCAAACTCTGAATTTCTGCGCGATTCCATTTTTTAAAGATTTCTTCTTTGTGAGGCCATCCAACAATTGGTTCATCTCTAAACTGTTTTATATGAAGACCAGCATCTTTCCATTTGTCTCTACAATATTCAACTCGCGGATGTTCCTGAACGCCTCTGGTTCCTTGGCGAGGATGCTTATCTACATTGGCAGCAGAATACTTCGTTTGCCACCATTCACATTTAACTGCGTATGCCGGAGACAAACTAAAAAGCGATAGAATAATTAGCAAGTATTTCATTATGAATACTTCCTTGACCGGGTTGAGCCGGTGGCCTTGATAGCCTTTGATTTTATAAGCTCTGCTAAGTCCCTCTCTACAGTTCTTTTGGGAACATCCGCAAAGTGGTTTGCAATTTCACTAGAACTTGATCCTGGGTGTGCCTTAATAAATTTTTTAATTTTATCTTGCCTTGCTTTTGGGGTCTTCCCGGCCAGCCCCTTAAGAATCTGCCTTGCTTCTTTGACCACGTCTTTGGCGGCAGCTGCGAAACATTCTGCCAAAAACTCTAGAAATGGATCAAGGCGTTTGAGTTCCCTCGACTGACGGATCGTATGATAATAACGTTCTCTATTTGCCATGATACTCGTTTCACTTGGAATGAAGCTCGCAATAGTTTCCTTTCTCTTTAAAAGAAGTAAGTGTTGTAGAAGTCGAACTGTCCTGCCGTTTCCATCTGCGAAAGGATGAATGGCTACAGTAATGAAATGGGCCGCAAAGGCCATTGCAAAAGGGTTTCTTGTACTATTCTCATCGATCCACTGGGTAAGCTCTTTCATTAAATGAGGAAGATCATAATGAGGCGGGCACTCTTCAATCACTTCTTTTGTTATAGAGTTGATGATACTTGCAGGACCTGATCTTAATGATCCATTCAATTGAGAAGGCAATTGACCCTTTGTGATCAATTTCTGAATATCGCAAATATCTCTAAGACCTAGTTTTCTGCCGTCTTTACTTAATGTTTCAATGTAGTCTATCGCTTCATGATAGTTTTGTACTTCAGCTACATCTTTTTCATTCCCTTTGACCTTTTTTCCCGCAATCAAAGCTGTGACTTGTCCCTCTTGCAGGTCATTGCCCTCAATTTGATTGGAGTATGTGATTGCCCGAATCTTCGCTTTTCTGAGAAGCTGAACTTCTAGCGCAGACCCGATAGATTCCTCTAAGAATGGTCTTTGCTCAGCGATTTCCATTAAAAATCCCACTAACTTGTCAGTTAATTGGATTTCGTGTGGAATTCCATACTTCTCTAGATACGGATAAGATTTCATACCACCATTTTCCGCCAATTAACCGCCAAAAGCAAGTGGCGTTAAACAATTTCCGCCAAATACCCGCCATCATAAGAGTGGCGGTAAAGATCCTAAAATTAACCCTTTGGTCTTGCTCGCTTACCTGTCCGGTCTAAACCGTCGTCGTCTGGCTGACCCCGAAATGGAATGCCAGATAAACGTTGTCCACCCATAGAATGCTTAAAGATAGGTAATGGCCCTCTTACTTAAATCAAGGAACAATCTTGTTCCCGGTGCGGTCCAGCCCATAAAGCTTGGTCTTAACCGAGTTAAGGCTTATTCCAAATCGATGGGCAAGCTGTTGGTTGTTGAGACCCTCTTCCAAGCGGAGCCGTGCCAGCGTCTCCCGTTCAATACTGAACTTGTCTCTTGTCCGCTTCTCACGGTATAATCGGATAATTGATATAGGGTGTTCGACTATCATGGGATGAGCTCCATCAAATTTCTTATAGAAAAGCCGACCTTGAGTCGGCTTTTTTTATGCCAAGCACCCAAGTACCCTCCAAGGAAAAGATTGCCGATTTTCTTACTGAAAAGCTCCATCATAATCGCAGTGCTATGATGGAATTAGCCTCATTTAGGAGTAAAAATGATCACGTATATTCTTGCACTAGTTTCAGCAATTTCTTTATTTCCTCACCACGCAATGTCAGAAGTAAATTTTAAAACACAAACAATAAAGGCGACATTAGACCAGGCGAAAAGTGAACAAAAACTGATTTTGAGAGTATGTTCTTCAGAGCAATGCCACTGGTGTCGTTGGATGGATAAAAACGTATGGAATGACATCTCTATATCTAATTCCATCAATAATAAATTAATCCCGATAAAACCCGCGTTCGACCGTATGGAATTTATGAAAAACTGCCAATATTTACCATCAATGTTTTTCTTGGATGAAAATGGAAATACTGTTCATAAAGTGAATGGAGCAAAAACACTTGAGGAAATGAAAGTAATAGTAAATCAGGTTTTATCGACCAATTGTACTGGAAAAGGCGAAAAACTGGATGAAGCTTTAGGGACCCACAAAGGAAGTTCGTGCTGTGAAGGTCTAGTTAAAGAAGAAAAAGATGGTGCAGGCTTCTGTATGATGCCAGCTTGCATAGAGACTTCAACCGCTGGAATTCCATTCAATGGCCATCCACGTAATACTCCACCGTGTTGTGATGATTCTGCAGAAAAAGAAACGACTTTTGGAACTATCGGTTCTCCTGAAAGAATTCGTTGTGTTGAGCAAAGATTCTATAAAAAAATCAACCAAAGTAGCAGGGACACCAATAAACCAAGTAACCTTCCTGGTTCTAAGAAAGAGAAAAGTGGATCCGGTGGCAAACCATATTAAATTAGTTAACGTGTAATTGTTTAACTATTTCCTGAGACTTTTGTATGGATCGGGTTTCATTTGACAGTAGCATTTAGCGCATGAAGAATATGTAGATGTCTTCACAATACAAAAGTTCTAAATTCTCGATGCTGTTTCCAGATTCATTTGTCGTAAAGGACTTCCTTAATCAAGATGAGTTATCGAAACTGAGAGAGCTTTTCAAAAATCGAAAAGCTGAATTTAAGTATGGTACAAATGAATCGGGTCAATTAAGTCAGGTTTGCCGGACCCATCAATTAATTGAATCCACTTCCAAAACACCATGGCTTAAAACGAAGTTTGAAAAGGCATTCCAGGAACTGCAAAGTTTTTTAGAACTTAAAAATCAAAAGCTGAGTTTTGAAACTTTTTACTTTAAAATTTATCTCGAAAATGATTTTTATGGCACTCACGTAGATAGCTCGCCAACTAACCTGACTTTTCTCTATCAGTTTACTTCTGAAAAATCGAATATCCATTTTCCTGCTTTAGAATTTGAAGATGGAACCCATATTCCCTTTGAATCGAATCAATTGATTATTTTCCACTCATCAAGGCCACATGCATTTGAGAAGATGCAAAAGGTTTCGGACCCCAATGTCTATAAATGTCTTGTTCAGTGTTTGCCTGATTTTTTGTAACTTAAGTTTGGAGTGGTTAAAAGGGCTGCAGCTAAATCAATCTCTGATGATGACTTTTTATGTATCTAATCTTTTGTTAATCTTTTAAAGTTTAAAGAACTTCAATCTGGGTATAAATGCACTCTTTAAAGACTCTGATTCTCATTTTACTATTCATTGCATTGCCCTCATGCTCTTCCTTGCGGCCCATCTCAAGTTCCTATCTCTCGGATGAAGACACTGGCCCGAATGAGAAGATTAAGGATTTGGAGACCATTCTAGACCGTGCCGAAGAAAAGGCATCTCCAAATGCTAAAGTGATCCTTTCTACTAGCAGAGAAATGATTGCTTCCCGAAAGGTAGTCGTTGGTAGTTGTTGGGATTATATAAATGCCGTCTACAATCGCGCGGATTATCCCCCCAATATGCGGGTAACTGCATTGAAGAGTAAAATTGTGGGTCCATTTGCAGATGTGGGCCTCATAAAACCAGGAGATTGGCTGTATTTTATTAATCACTCTTTTTCGGAAAGAGATCACAGCGGAATCTTTGTAGAATGGACTAACTTTGATAAGAAATTTGCCGTGATAATGAGCTATGTAGGTGGTAGAAAAAAAGCTCCAGCGACCTATAAGATTTATGATTTAACACACGTTTATTACATTATTCGTCCGAAATAATTCGGGCACTAAAAAACTTAAGGCATCCCATGACAGACGAGAGAATCATTAATTTAGAAATTAAATTTGCTCATCAAGATGATTTCCTTGAACAGTTGAATCAGGTTGTAACCAAGCAGCAGAAAACGATCGAGCGTTTAGAAAAAGAAATATTGGACCTAAAAAGAAACGTTAACGGTGGAGGCGGGGTAGATGCCAATCGCACTGCTGCTGATGATAAACCGCCTCACTACTAAATTTACCACTTCAACAATCCAAGCACTTTCTGCGCCAGATTCTTTGGCCAAGTTCATGTTTAATTCCTCTTTCTGGCCTGCAAAAGCAGTGCTTAAACCCAGAGTCTCTTGCTGGAAAGGCATTGAAGTATGCCACAAATGAATGGAACTATTAAATCAACTGTTTTACGAACGGTGAATATAAGATTGATAACAATTATATTGAAAGTTACATTCGTCCATTCACCATCGGCCCCCAAAATTGGATGGTCTCATTGAAGCCTGTGGGAGCTGTTGCCAGTGCTAATATCTATAGTTTGATTAAGACAGCGAAAGGGAATGGACGTTAGTGATGGAAGAAATTCACCAGAATTTTTCAGAAGTTCAATTTGGCGTAACTATTCTGGTCATTGGAAGATGGAGTTTCATCAAGGAACGTTGAAGTCTTAAATAAAACCTTCTCGTAAATTTCAGACGAATCTGACAAAAGGTCGTTAAGATTTTCTTTATAAGTGACACCAAAGGTCATCCTATTCTTAAAAAGTGGTTGGAGTCTTTTTGATCTATATTGATGTAGCGTTAATTCAGGCCGTCCTATGTGATAGTTGCTACTTGAATCGTTTGAGAAGTTTAAATTTGAGGTGACTGCATTCCTTGTAAATTAGCAACAGAGGCTGCCAGAGCTCGAGAGTCATCATAGATTTTGATCGAGATTATTTACAAAGTCATAGATTTTGATTTAACGTATTCACTATGAAACCTGAAAAAATTAAAGTTCTCTTCGTAGATGATGCATCAACCATCCGCTCCAAAGCCAGACAGTTGTTTAAGCGTTTAAAAATAAATAATTATCATGAGGCAAATGATGGAAAAATTGCCTTAGAGATGGTTGAAAAAGCTGAAAAAGATGGAGAGCGGTTTGATTTAATTCTTAGTGATTTGAATATGCAGGAAATGAATGGTTTTGAATTTCTTAAGATGCTTCGTAGACATGAAAATTTGAAAATTCAAAAAACAAAATTTATTATCGTCACCACAACACCAGAAAATGTTTTAATTGCAATTGATTTGGGAGCCAACCAATGCTTGCATAAACCATTTGATGAGAAAGAGCTTGGTTTAAGGTTGGTTTGGGTCTTTGGTGAAGAGTGGGAGGGGGAAAATTTTGTTCTCCCGGAAATCAAACTCAATCCTCCATCAGGGAACTAATCCAAGTTTCGTCAAAAAAATGATCGCATGCACCTAATTATTATTCTAATTGAGATAATCCAGTAAATTTAAAGCAATCTCCCCTTGGAGTTGCTGGTGGTTTAGGAAACGTCGTTTGTAACTAAGCAGCAGAAAACGATCGAGCGTTTAGAAAAAGAAATATTGGACCTAAAAAGAAACGTTAACGGTGGAGGGGGGGGTAGATGCCAACCGCACTGCTGCTGATGATAAACCGCCTCACTACTAAATTTACCGCTTTAACAATCCAAACACTTTCTGGGCCCACTCTCTGGCAAGCTTTTCACCAATTCTGGGAATCTGATCGTAGTGAATGCCGTCTCCCATGTTTTCCGGGTATTCTGTGAAAGCCCAGCTGCTTATGAGCTGACACCCAAGTGTGGGCACCTCTTTTTCAAAAAGATGTTGAAGTTCTAAGTCCCATCTCTTTGGATCATCTCCCTTGGGATTAAGGTCCGGTTGCCCGACCCAAACACATTCTGCGCCAGATTCTTTGGCCAAGTTCATGAGGTGGCGAATCTGTTCAGCGTCTTGAGGGGTCTGCTCCCGCCAGATCATGTTTGTTCCCTGTACAATTATGACCATCGTTGGTTTGTGAAGTTTGATCAGGTCGACTAGCTTTGGGGTATTTCTGTTGGTGCCTCTGCGGTCAATTCGTCCAGTGTGGTGTTCCCAGAACCCCCAGGTGAGGTTATTGCCTTCAATCCAGTCAACGACCTTAGTCCCACCGAAAGCGTAAAAAGAAACATTCTCGCCCTTTTTTTCAATCAGCCGTGCAAGCTCGCCACCAAATGCACCCGTGCCATGAGAGTCAGAGATTATCAGTGTTTTCGAAAAAGCTTGAGTGGCAAAACTAAGGCACAGAAATAATGTGATTAACATGCTCTATTTCCTTTTTGCCTGAGTCTTAAACTGCTCTGCAAAGCTCTTAACAAGATTTAAGGTGCTGCTATCAGTGTTATAAACGCCATACCAGCCTTGTTCTTCATGAGGGGGATCTCCTATGAGGTGATCTCCTTCCTTCCATAAACTGCCATAAGGCTTTGACGGAAGACCCTCTCCTGACCACGCCCAGAAGTTAACTCCCGGAACTATCCCTTTCATTTTCATGAATCGCAGGGTTTCACTGAAAACGGCTTCGTAATACCGATCACGGTCCACTGTTGTGCTTTTGGGATCCATGGAGCGCTGATCACGGGCGATGCCAAATTCTTCGATAACCACTGGCTTATTGAACGTCTTTGATTTTTTGACGTGGTCTTCAACGTAGTTTCTCATGATCTCAAGAGCGTTGGGCAAAGTTTGAAGGGAATTTTTTGGATTATATATACCCCAGTTCTCAACCCATATATGAATGGTGGCATAGTCGATTTCAGGAATTGAGTGGTCTTCGATAAAATTATTTCCAGCGTCTAGTGGATTAAGGGTTTCGCCTTCGCTTCCGATGGTGACCAGATGATTTTTATCCAGGGATTTAATAAGTTTTGCTGAAGAACTTAGCCAGGCTTTAAAAGCTTTTCTGTTTTTGCCACCGCGAGGCTCATTGGCCAGCTCCCACGCCATAATTGTCGGGTCTTCACTATAAGCAATTTTAGAAATTGAATTGATACGAGTAATAACTTTTCGGACTGATTCCTGCTGGCCTTTAACCGCTTGTGGAAGTGAGTAAAAGCGCGCTGAGTATTCCTGGAACGTTCCCCAGTTGCCACCAGGGTGTGGGGGTGGATAGGGAATTGAGCTTCCATCACTCCAGCTTACCCATTGGGCAAATCCACCAGACCATGGCCAGAAGTTGGCAAGGCAAACCACAGCAGTCATGTCCCGTTTTTTCATTTCGACTAAAAGAAAATCAAGTCCTTTGAGTAGCTCTTCATTTAGTATTCCAGGTGAGTCTTGAACTGCTGGAATTATCCGGTAAGGCTCAGAATTAGGGCCTTCAGATAAGGCGAGAATTCGTAATTGTTTTATTCCCAGATTTTTCATCTGATCAAGTTCGCGAACCAGTTGGTCGCGGCGACCGAGGGAACCCGGGATTCCCAGATTCATGCCTTGCCAGAAATTGGTCCCCATAAAGAAGTAAGGGGTATTGTTTCTCTCAAAGCGACCGGATTTGACTTCAACAAAAGGGCCGGCAACGGCGGCCATAGTTGCCATAAGGCCAAGACACAATGCCACCAGTAATTTTTCTATTTTCATGTTTGAATTTTTGCAAAAAAAGAGCTGCCTTGGCCACCCCTAACAGCTTTAATTTGTCGCAAAAAAGCAGTTGTGTTAACCTTGGTTTATGAAAAACGAAAATTTATTTGAAAGACCCTGGGGTAGTTACTTTAATGCGCTTGAAGAGCCCGGATTTAAAATTAAAAAAATTCTTGTGAAACCAGGAGCAAGGTTGTCTCTTCAAAGCCATGAGCAGCGTGCCGAACACTGGGTCGTAGTTGAGGGGCAAGCCTTGGTTACTCTAGATGATAAAGAAATAAAGATGGGCCGTGATCAGCACATCTATATTCCAAAGGGAAGCATTCATCGCCTCCAGAACTTGGGAGCTGAAGATCTCATTTTAGTTGAAGTTCAACTTGGAAATTATTTGGGTGAAGACGATATCAAACGTTACCAGGATGACTATAACCGTTTGTCTGATAAGTGATATTCGACAAGCCTATCAATCGGCTTGCGCACGACTGTGCCCAGATGAAGACCTTCTTGTTTGAAGACTTCATCCAGCTCCTCGCTCAGTAGACCTGCAATGGATCCAACCAGATTAATTTTGAGATTTTGCCAGTTGTCGTATTTTTTCAAATGGCGATTGGCAAATTCACGAAAGGCTTGATCAATAAGGGCCCTTGCTGCGGGATGTGTTTTATGGCGGATGAGAAATTCTGCAAAACTTGCGATGTGGACGTTTTGTCCCTCACCATAGACCCTATGAATGATGGCATCTTTACCTTCAGGATAGGCCTTCTCAAATTCGATCTCCAAATCTTTAGGTAGCTCTCGGTAAAAATAGGATTGAAGAAGAAGTCTGCCAAGTTGGACCCCACCACCTTCATCTCCCAAAACATGGGCAAGTGCTGTCACGTTGTCAGTGATCTTTTCACCGTTATAAGAGCAGGAGTTTGAACCGGTGCCCATAATTCCGCAGATGCCAGGTTCTCTCCCACAGGTTGCTCGGGCGGCCCCTAGTAAATCATGGCTAACTTCAATTTTAGCGTTGGGAAATACTTTGGTTAGGCCTTCCTTCATTTTTGAGCGATAACTCTCGTCTGGGCATCCGGCCCCATAATAATAAACGTAATTGATGTCATGTATGGGGATTATATCGGTGAATTCTTTTTTAGTGAGTTCTGCGAAGACTCTTTCTGGTGAATGAAAATAGGGGTTAAAACCCATAGTGTGAGTGGCAGTTTGTTTGCCATTTCGGTCCACCATGACCCAGTCTGATTTAGTTGAGCCACTATCGACTACAATCCACATGCCTTAATCCTTGCTGAAATTTTCATGTAGTATTATAGCACAAATTTAGGACTGTAAAAACTTCACATCTCAGACACTTCTGTTGATGCGGCGCATTCTCGTGCTAGCCTTATCAAAATACTTTGGAGGAATAATGAAATTCTTAGCTTTATCGCTGTTTTCGATTTCGCTTATTGGGTCCGCTACAGCTGGATTTATTCATGATGTGGAACTCTCTCTGGTTACTAGTAATGGGCCTGTGCCTCCTCAATATAGGGTGAGTACTGAGTGTCGAATATCCGGTGGATTAGTGACAAAAATAACCACCAAGGCTACCGGAGAGTCTAAACCCATTACAAAAAAGGTTCTTTGGACCGGGCTAGTTTCAGACCAAAGGGAGATGACTTCATTACTAAGTGATGCTTCCGAAGGCACTATAAGAACTCACTCGGCTCCACTTGGCGGTCGCTTTTTTACCTATGACGGTGCTTATAGATCTAAAACGTCCTCTAAAATGAAAGAAGTTCATTTGAAAAGTACCCGTGACTTAAACCTGTCTAATGAGGCCAAGACTTTGATTGAATTTATTGATAGCAACTGTAAATAGTGTTAAAATTCTTATTGTGAAGTAAATTTTTAAAAGGAGATTCAAATGGCTCGTGGAGAAGGTGGACAAGACAAAGGTAAAGTTAAAGGCAAACCAAAGCTGACTACAAAAGAAAAGCAAGATAAGAAAAAAGAAAAGAATAAAAACAAAGTTAAATAACAAACTGGCCACCTTCGGGTGGCCTTTTTTTGGCTAAAATTACTCAAACAACGCCTGGCGGCTATCCTCCTAGATACGAGTATATTAAGAATGGGACATGAAATGTTTTGTCTGCTTAATCTTCTTATTCTTGTCGTTTATTGTTGGCGCCAGTCCAATGACTATAACAAGACCTCATGGGCCTGAGGGTCTTCTCACATTAACTCAGACTACTTCTAAGGAGCTTGGTGAAATTGCTGAAACACTTCACCATCAAACTGGTCGTTGCGGCGGTTTTGTAGCTTCATACGAGGGGGAGTTTTTCAATAACCCTGCACAGAATAAATCAAGTGCCTTTCTTAATTATTCTATTGAACGCAAGGAACTAGTGCAAAGCCTTATGGCACAGGTGAGTGAGCCACGTCTTCTATCAAATATTGTCTGGTTTTCCTCTTATCCGACGAGATTTTACCTTTCCTCTTCCGGCATAAAAGCGATGCAGGATCTTCATCAAAAGTGGGCACAACTTGTTAGACACTTGAACTTCGCCAAAGTTGAACTGGTCAAGCACAAACATTTTTCTCAGCCATCCGTCGTCTTAACTTTCCAAGGTGTAACCAATGACGTGATTGTGCTTGGTGGCCATGGTGATTCAATCAACAAGGACGATGATAGGCCAAATGCTGTTTCTCCAGGTGCTGACGATAATGCTTCTGGTATAAGTGTCTTAACTGAAGTGATTCATATTCTTTCGCAAAATGATTACAAACCGCAAAACACAATCAAGTTCATGGCCTATGCCGCAGAAGAAGTGGGTCTTTTGGGGTCCATGGATATAAGTGGACAGTATGAGGACCAGGGCGTGAATGTTCTTGGGGTGATTCAGTTTGATGGAACAAATTATAAGGGGAGTAAAGATCTTTCAATGGTGCTGATCAGTGATCACACCAATCTCCAGCAGAATATGTTTTTGGGATCTTTAATTGATACTTACCTTAGGACGCCTTGGCGCTACGATAAGTGTGGCTACGCTTGTTCAGACAGTTATTCTTGGACCTACCGTGGTTACCCTGCTTCTTTCCCTGCAGAATCAAGAATTAAAGAGGAGAATCCTAGGATTCATACTTCCAATGATACATTAGAGCTTTCTGCCAACACGGCCATTCATTCAGTGAATTTTGCGAAACTAGGGTTGGCCTACGTTATCGAGTTAGATAAATAGGCTTTAAAGTGGAATTCCTATGGCAAAGGCCCAGAAAACTTCAGGCTGAGCGATAAATTTTCCAAACTCTGAGGTCACGTAAAAATTTTTGAACTGCCAACGCCCATAAAGAGCTCCCGCCATAAATATCGAATCTTTTTCCTTAACGACATAGGAACTTCCGTCGGCTTCAAAATCAGCGATTTTTTGCGTGGTGTACATGAAGGGGAACTTAAGCCCAATCCGTGACTTAGATGATGAAGAGATGAGCGAAGCTCCGGGGGCAAGCCTGACTCCCAAAAGTGGAAGGCTTGATTGGCTATAAATGGTTTCGGATTGCCCTGAAACAGTTCCTGATCCAATCATGGCACATCCATCTATATAGTAATGATACTTCTCGTTCTCTGCCCCCAAGTCACCACCTAGACAGGTCGCCCTGTTAGTAATGAGCAGATTACTATTTGTGGCAGCGGTTATGTTCTCGACTTGCGCCTTTTCCTGCCAACTGAGGTATTGAATATATAAACTCGAACTAAATACATAAATACTTCCTTCAAGAGACTTGATGTGGGCAATTGCCCTGTCATTAATTCTTCCCACCTCTTTTACCTTAATTTCGAGACCGTCTATAAACTTATAAAAGCTGTTGAAATCTTTATAGTCGGTAGTTAGTTGGGGAGTTGGCTCTTTTGCATGAAGGATGATTTTATAATAATCAGTGTAGATGATGAGGTAGATCTTCTGAAGTTCAGGAGTTATTTTGTCCACACTTTCGTTATTTTTTACGGCTTTAATTAAACTGATATGTTCAGCTTTAAAATATTTCTTAATCAAGCCTTGATTAAATTTAATATCTTCCCTGTAGAACTGTTTTGCTCTCAAGCCATTGGACTGATTCATCGCTGCTTTAAGCGAAGTCTCATCGGCCAGAGCTGCACTGGAAAACATTATGGATAATAAAAGTATTTTAATCATAACCATATGTGTGTTTGCAGCAGATACATCCAGGCATCTACTGTCGCGGATTCAGGGTTAAAATTTCGGGTATTGTAGATATCGAATCTTAACTCCATCCTCTGAATGGGGAAGTATTGAACTGCAGGGCCTATTCTTACAGTGTAGGGTTTTAGCTCCAAGTCTGGAACGGAGTATTCAATGTTGGTGAGAAAGTACAACCCTCTGATTGGTCTGATATATGTTTGAAATAAAGCATAGCGACCGGCCTTTGCTTCATCTGCCGCTGCCGCTTTGGTATTGGTTTGACCAACTTCGGCCAGGATCGCCGATCCATCGTGGAGGTTAAGTTTTGTATGAGCTGAGTAGGAGAGGCGATTGATAAATTCATTTTTTGTGCTCATAGCGGATAAACCGATACGGTGTTCACTGAATATTGTTCTTTCAGTCATAAGACTAAAGCCTTGGGTCTGAACTTCCTTCTCTTGTTCTAAATTTCCTGCAAATCCATGGACGCCTAATTCCCAGTTCGTATCAATATAGTGGGCGGCGACTCCGTGAACCTGATCGTTTTGAGTTGTTTCGGTGAACGTCCGCGAGTAAGCAATATGCTCCACAACTCTTAATCCATATACCTTGTCCATCAGACCCGCGTAGAGACTAAATTTGGGAGTAAAGTTAATGCCTAAATAGTGTTCCCTGCTTCTGACTTCAGATTGATCTGCTTCCTTTGGAGCTCCTAAGGGGCGGGGAGCATAACCTATGTTTCCAACCATAAAGAAGTTATTATTTTCACCAAAATTTAAAACGAGTCGGGCATCGGCCTGCATATTGATCCATCTCTTCGTCTCATTTTTGGTTGATCCTGGGTTGTTGACCAGTTGGAACCCGCGGTAATTAATTTGAGTTCGAACAATTTTTTGCTTGGGCTGCCGGAAGAGAAATCCCGAGATCTGCGCAATTTGTTCTTCGCTCATCGATTTAGGATAAAAAGCTCGTGAGGATATAAGAGTTCCCGAGGTGGCCCTTCCATAATCCGTCAAGGCACCACCGCCCCATGGACTATAGTGACAATTTTTACAAGAGGTGTACCCGTGACCAATGAATTGCGGGTAAGCGTAAACTAGTGAAGTAGCGCAGAGTGAAAAAAGTAGATGAAGTAAGCGAAGAGACTTCATGGGTTCGGAATTTCCCTAATCCACAATTTCAATGCCTGGTACTCGGCTTCTGAAATCGATCCAGCACCTCTGGGCATGTCTCCACCTTCGTTGATGAGCATATTGACCAGTGGCGAGCTCACGTCGTTACCAGGAACTATATCGTTAGATTCAAGCCATTTGGCGGAGCTGGTGTAGGAAGCCCATTCACTATGATAGTTATGGCATGAAATGCAATGGGTCTTAATTACAGTATAAGCGGCGTGAAAGTTAGGATCAGGGTCGTTTGTAGTATCTACGGAGGAATTACCATAGCGATTCTCATCTAGCGAGTTTGAGCCCCAATTCTGGCACCCACTGAGAAAGACAGTGTGAAGAAGTATCAAAAAATAACTCATACATTATTTTAGTATTTATTAAAACACTCTGAGAAGGAAATACGATTACAAAATTTCCCAGTAAAGGCTTTGGCAGGTTCCAGAGATAACAACTTTCCATTTTTCGTATCTTTGCTTGGTATTAAAAGACTGTGAACCGTTTTCTGGATAGACTGCGTCAAGATTGAGATAGACTGAAGCCGCTTCTTCAAGATTCTCTTCAGTCGGGTAAAAAAGTCTGACCACTTTGACGATATTGTCCACGGTGAAATCTGGAGTAAAAGTAAGATCCATCGTATCGTTAGTAGTTTTAAACGCTTTGTGAAGGGCGACTGAGGCCAGGGTGGCGCCATTTGTTAATCCTTTAAAACCTGTGATCCCAAAATTGTCATTGCCGTCGAAGTTATGCCAAGCGTATCCGGGAACTCCAACGCTACCAGCGGACTCACTTGCCACTAAGTTTTCACACCAACGAATCTTAATGGTGGAGGCATAAACATCAACTTTACCTACTGGTGTTTTGGCCTGCAGGCTAGCTTGTGCCACACTGGCCTGGATCATAAGACAAGAGTATTTTGCGTTCGTTATAGTACTTGTCTCTTTTTGCAGGCGACTGGTTTCTTGGTAACCCATTGCGGGCATATTGGGATTGTAGGCCATAACATAAGGATCACATCCTTCGCTTAATTCATCACCGGTAATCAGTGTCGTATAATATCTTGAGTTCCAAACTGAGTTCGACATTTCATTCTTAATGGTGGCGGCGAACGGAATTGCTCCGAAGTTAAGCTCATCTGGGCTAAATACATTGTACATTTGTTCAGCAAACTGGTTACGGTTAACAATATTGGGTTGGATCGCAAAGGCGGGCGCTCTACTGGCCGCGCCCTCAGGTATAGGTACGCCACCTGGAGTCCCATAAACGATTTTTGACTCTGAAAAATTACAGGCCGAGGATAAGAGTAATAAAATCATGCCGTATTTCATAGTGGCCCCTAAGCTACGTCTTTGCATTCATCTGTTAATGGGACGATGGTGTCACCCTTTCTTTCCAAGAGTGGCTCAAAGTTACGATCTCGCACGAGACCCGCAATATGTTGAACAGTTGAATAGATGTGCTTATATTCAACAACGGCACCTCTAGTGATCTGCAAGCCAGTTCCGACATTACCTGATCGGATGTTACCAATCGCTATCGGTCCATCTTGAATCATCTTAGAGAAAAAACTTTCTGTGCAACCAGTGATGTGGTGGTGACTGCCAACTCCTGAAACAGTGGGAGTCCTGTCAAATTCTGATCGCAAGTGGAAGATCGTTTTATTTGCGACAACTCTACCCTGTAGGTCTTCAATTGCTTCCATGCGATTCATGCACGCAATGAGACCTGTGGCAATCGCCTGATAGTGTTTACTATGCTGAATTAATCTATGATTTTCCCCATGATAGTGCCCGTCGAACGGAGAACGTAGTGGACCAGTCTGATTATTACAAGTGACCTTCATTGAATTAGTGATGTTGTATTTTAAAAAGACTTCAACCGTGGCGAGAGTTCTGGCCCAATTATCAAAGTTTGCCAAAGAAACGGCATCCAGGAAATTGCTCCAACCACCACCTTGAAAATTGACGTTATCATCATCGTTGAACTGTGGGCCCAGAAGGCTTTTTTTCGTATTAGAGAACGAGTTTTCTTGATAGGGGTTGTCAATAGACATGTCATCAAGACCTGCCAAAGCACGACCCTCAAGATGGTTTCTATTTACATTTATCATTAGTGCGGCA
>JAIFLR010000087.1 GCA_020048985.1 Halobacteriovorax sp.
TGACATTGTGGGCCTCCGTTGGTTTTAGTTGCGGCTCCACAATTTTCTGACGAATTTTAGAGAAACTCACGCACGGTTACCGGAAGGACACCTATAACCATCATGTTAATCATTCTGTACAAGGTTTTAGGACCGACTCATCAATAAAGGACCACCCTACAAAAAATCATCTTTATTTGATTGGATGTTCTTTAACTTTTGGGAACGGAGTCAAAAGCGACCAAACCTTTCCAGCACTTCTGGCAAAAAAACTCCCTGATTATGAGGTGGTAAACATGGGTAAAAGAGGAGGATGGATTGGTGAGCACTGGTATTTATGGTACCACTACGACTTTAAGCAAGTTAGCCCGCACGAAAATGGGTTACTTATAGTCACATTTCTGGACGATCATTTTTTCAGAATGAAACAAACATGGAGTGCATTATCCTGGCTCAATCCACTAGACCTAGACCTCAAACTAGCAGAGCAAGGCCCTGAAGTTAAGGGTCTCTTAAAAAATACGATGAGACAAAATTTATCCTATTTTATAAGAAAAATTCCATTTCTCGAATATATCTGGCTCAGGATTAATCACCATCTTCTACCGTTTCAACTCAAGAACGCTGAATCTGAAATGGCTGATTACATCAATTATTTAAAACATGAATACCTTGCTCAATATCCAAATGGGCGATTTGTCGTATCAAAAATGTTGGGATATTCATGGACCAGATGGCCTTTGGATAAGAAGATCTTTTTTCAACAATTAAAAAAGAGAAAAATTGAGGTATGGGATAATTCAAATCTTGATGATGCCCTTAGAATCAAATATTCAAATGCATTATATATTCCCCGAGACTCTCATCCATCAGCTTTAAACCACGAGCTTCAGGCCGATTACTTTATGGCAGAAATAAAAAAATCAAAACACTAGAAACCATAGTGTTGAGCCATGTGAATACGGCGCTTGAGCGATCCCCGTCCCCACATGACCAACGCCTCATATCCTAGACTATCCTTTTAAAATCGTTGAGTTAAGATTTGGTGGGCCTTTTAGCAGGGTGATCAAACAATATACAGTGCATCTAAATTACCCAAAAGCATCAAAATAAAATGATGTAGTCATATAATCTGAAAATGTTAAAAATCTTTCTCCTAAGTTTATTTATGGCCATAACTGCTAATGCGAAGTCACCGGTGTCTTTCCCTCATGACTTTATGTTTGGCATCGCCAACGCCCCAGGACACGTCGAAGACAAATTGGACGACATATGGATGGACTTTGGTCGTGATGGCAATATCAAGGCATTTCTTAATCAATCGCTTCCAGAAGAAAGGCTGCGATTTTGGACTCAACCGGAAATTGAAATTGACTTGGCCCACGAGCTAGGGGTTCAGGTCTTCCGCTTGGGAGTGGATTGGGGGCGAATTCACACTGCTCCAAGTGTGTTTGATGAGGCCGCAATTTCCCGATACAAAGAAATAATTAACATGATTCGCGAAAAGAAGATGAAGGTCATGTTAACTCTTTTTCACTTCACTGTACCAAAATGGATTCAAGCAGAAGGTGGATGGACAAATGAAATGACTAAGGATCATTTCCTTGATTTCTCTCAGAAGGTTATGACTAACTTTGATAGCATGGTTGATTTCTGGATCACTTTTAACGAACCTCAGATTTTTGCTACAATGGCATATACTTTTGGTTTTTTTCCACCGGGGATCAAAGGTAGTGCTCTGACGGCTATTCATTCATTGAAAGAAATGATTATTGCCCATAAAAAAATTTATACTTGGGCACACAAAGAATTAAAATCGCCAGTTATTGGAATCGCACAGCATATGGGTCACCACACTGGTAGGGGAATAATCAATAAGACTCTCTCTCTCTTTACCGGCAATTTCATGAATTGGTATTTTCCAAAACGAATCAAAGGATTCATGGATTATTTTGGATTTAATTATTACGGAGCAGAATGGATCAAAGGGGCCGCAATTTCCATGGATCCCAAACAAGAATATTCAGAAGCTGGTCGCGCGATTGATCCAAAGGGTCTTTATTTGATCTCAAAAAAAATACAAAAACGTTTTGGCGATTTGCCTCAGTTCATTACTGAAAATGGTATTGCCGATGCAACAGATTATATTAGACCTAGCTACCTAATCGAACACCTAAGGGCCGTTGATAAGTTAAGATCAGAAAATGTGCACATAATGGGATACATTCATTGGACAATTACTGACAACATGGAATGGTCTGACGGCTATTGTCCTAAGTTTGGGTTAGTAGCTGTGGATCGCAATAACAATCTCCAAAGAATTAAGCGTCCAAGCTTTTATCTATACAAAAAAATTATTAGAGATAGAGAAATCAGCATTGATACGCAGAATTCCGCTTGGAATCTACTTCAGTCGCATGTAGGCGAAAGTCGCCCTTTTTGTCGAAGCGAGGATGGAAAAACCGGTCTTGATGTCCCCACCGAACGTCTCATACGATCAATTGATTGGCGGTTTTAGAATTTCAGTTGAGTCACAGGACAGACAAACTCTTCGAGTTTCTGTTTATACATCAACTCAAATTCGTCACGTGGCTGTTCCGCCATCGTGGCGAATTTTGATTTTTTAAGTGTCTGGTAAAAATCAAATGGCAGAACTCTCTCAAGACTTTCAAGCCCTTCAGGAAGAGAATTAACCAGTCCTCGGTAAGCACGAATATAACCTAAGGCTTGATCTTGCCTCGTAAATCCTTCATGAAAAGCCGCGATAATTTCTACCTTTTCTTCAGCGGACAGAAGACTACTCTCCCCTAAGATTTTCCCCCAATCATCCATAAATGGCCCTACTGGAATCAAAAAATTGTGAGATTTTCTAAGTGGCCTAGGCTGGCGCATAGACATATGACGGTGATTTTCATTGGCAAGGAACGCCTTATTGACTTGCCCGGAATAAACCAGAATAGGAGAATAACTCTCGTTTAAATTGTGACCTAATTTATAAATACGTTTATAAAAAGCATCATCAGGACTCATTTGCCACTGATCAATCACGCGGTCCAAATCCCCAAAGTTATGGGCCATGAGGGCGGTCGAGCGCAAAAAGTTTATGTGATCTCTTTTTTCTCTGAGTTCAATCAGAAGTTTTTCTTCCTTATCAACTTCGGCAAGGATCACATCCGCGATATCTTGAGCAAGTTTGGGAAATTTATTTTTAATCAAAGCATTATAGGCGCCGATCGCTACCGACAACCAAGTCCCTTCATGGGTACTCATCACTTGGCCGCGGGCCGGGTTATAAGACTTTCGATTCGTGACCTGTTCATAATCCCACTGCCAGGATTCAATCGTGAGTTTTGCCATTCTCTGGATATGGGCGCCCACCGTTTCATGGCGCCACAAACCTTCACGAATCTGGTTATCCACGTCCGTGGGAACAAAGGTTCCAGCGGTGGTCCAGTGAGCGGCAAGACATAAATGGAAATACTCAGTCAGATCAATATGGGCCAGGGCCTTAAGGTTCTTCTTATAGAAGACCAGTTTGGCAAGATAAGCCCTATTAGGCCCAGAAGTCTCAATTTCCCCCTGAAACAAGTACGGAGCTGTGTTCTCAACATTCTTAAGCAGAATATTCGGAGCAATCCCCATCAATTTGAGTCCGGAAGGTAGTTTTTTGGCCATACAGAAACCTAAACCTTCGAGTATAAATGGTAAATGATAAAACTTACCCAAACAGTGAAAAAGGGCGGCTGTGCCGCCAAAGTCCCGGCCATGGTTTTGAAAGAAATCCTCGCTGGGGTAAAGTTTCCTCCCAAGATTCAAGGTGTTGTCATTGACGGGGACAGCTTTGATGACGCTGCCATTTTTAAAATTGACGACAATATCTCGATTGTTCAGACTCTGGATTTTTTCACTCCAATCGTTGACTCTCCTTACGATTTTGGCGCCGTAGCCGCTGCCAATGCTTTGAGTGATGTCTATGCCATGGGTGGAAGACCCAAAACTTGTATGGCGATCCTGGCAGCACCAATGGCGACGATGGAATATCAGGTGATCCAGGAAGTTCTGCAAGGTTCTTGTGACGTCATCGCGGAGGCCAAAGCATCGTTGGTGGGTGGACACTCCATTGATGACGATACACTCAAGTTTGGACTTTCTGTAACAGGCCTCGTTTCTAATGACAAAGTCTGGTCTAACGAAGGGGCCCGGCCAGGGGATGTTCTCATTCTAACGAAACCTATTGGAACTGGTACCATCTGTGCCGGCATCAAAAAAGAATTCTATACAGCAACTGAAGCCCATGAAGCACTGTCTTCCATGAAACGTTTAAATAATGCCATCGATTTTTTATCCGCTGAAGATCTGCAACATATCCACGGTGCCACAGACGTGACAGGTTTTGGGCTGGCAGGCCACAGCTATCAAGTAGCCAAGGCTTCAGACGTTTCGCTTAAATTCAATCACAAGCAGATCCCACTCTTTGATCTGACCGTAGCGTCTCTTAAAGCTGCCAATCTCACGAAGGCCCATAGAAGCAACAACGATTACACTCAGAAGGTTCTCCAGTTTAAAAATATCGAGGAAGTGGAAACTCAAATATATTTTGACCCACAAACAAGTGGTGGTCTTCTTTTGAGTGTCTCACCAGAATCAGCCGAAGGAATTGTGAAAAAACTCGAAACCGCTTTTCCTAAGACCAGTATTGTTGGTGTGGTTGAAAAACGAAGTGAGTTCTATGTCTACGTGGAATGACCCTGCTTTAAAAAAGTTGTTACTGGATTCTACGCCACTCATTGATGTTCGCGCCCCTGTTGAATTCTTAGAAGGGTCAATCCCCCATTCTATCAATCTTCCCATCATGAATGACCGCGAGAGAGCTCGCGTTGGAACTTGTTATAAAGAACAAGGGCAAGCGGCTGCCATCAAACTCGGCCACGAACTGGTTCAAGGTGAAGTCAAACAAGAGCGGGTCAAGGCCTGGACTGATTATCTCACGGCCAATCCGACGGCGCAGATTTTTTGTTTTCGAGGTGGACTTCGTTCACAGACGGCCTGCCAATGGATCCGAGAAGCAGGAACCCTCCGCCACCCCATTGAAGGCGGATACAAACGAATACGCCGTTTTTTACTTTCACAAATTGAAGAGGCCCCACTACCAACCCTTTTTCGTCTAGGCGGCTGTACGGGTTCTGGTAAAACAACTGTACTGAAATTAATGAAGAGCTCCATCGATCTAGAAAAACTCGCCTCTCACCGAGGATCAGCGTTCGGGGACAATGGGGTCCAACCTTCACAAGTTCGTTTTGAAAACGAACTCGCACTCGAGCTCATGAAATCTGACGGTTTTTCAGTGGTTGAAGATGAAAGTGCTGTCATTGGCAAACTCACCATACCTAAGCGTTTTTTTCAGCACATGCGTGAGGCCCCACTGATTGTGCTTAAAAGCGATGAAGAGACTCGGATACAAAATATTTTTGAAGAATACGTCTCCCCTGCTAGCTTTGATCACCTCAATCAGTCACTGGAGAGAATTTCCAGAAGATTGGGCGGCGTGAGACATAAAGAAGTCAGCGAAGAGCTTAAGCTCGCGTTTGAAAAACCAATGACTGTGAAAGCTCATGCGGGCTGGATCAGTGCTCTGCTGCGCTACTACTATGATCCCTTTTACGAAAGGGATCTTAAGCGCCAGCAGGGTCAGATTGTATTTGAAGGCACGGCCAATGAAATTCTCGAATTCGTGACGGTTAGCTTGGCGTCCAGAAAACGATAGATATCTTTAGGCAGAGCAATGGTTCTCTTCTTAGATCTGAGGTCTCTACTAAAACGAGAAACAGTTCCATCACAAAGTGCCTGAGAGTTATTTAAATCATTAATCTCAGCGATTAATTCACTCTCAGAAAGATCCGGGTGTGAAGCCAGAAGTTTATTATAAAGACGATCCAGCTCCTCGCCGCCGCCAATGATTGAAAGTGTGCGACCTAGATTTTTAATTCTATCTTTTTTCGCCTTATTAATAATGATAAACGTGGCGCCCACTGGAAGAGCAGCAACCGCGCCAAAGGTTGAACCAACTACAGCACCGGCCCATAATGGTCCAAGAAGAATAACACCCATGGTTCCATAAAATCCTCCCACGGTGACAAAAGCAGCACCTGTTGCAATTTTACCGGCCCGAGCCAGTTTCTTCTGAGAGGTGATTTTCTTAATGAGGACACTTTCAATTTGCGGCCGGCAGTCGGCCAGACAATTAAACGAAACAACCATGGAGAGAAGAAGGATTAGAGTTTTTTTCATTTTGTAAATCTAATCCCAAAGCGAGATTATTGGGTAAGAATGATAAAATCTTATAATTCTTACACCCCCTAATACCTTGATCTTTCGTAGGTATGGGTAAATCTCTTCCCGATTTAGCATTGAGGTATTGATATTGAATTTTATTTTTTATATGAATGCTGTATGGAAAAAGTCATTGAAAAATTCTCCAATCAAGATTGGTTTTTAAGAGTCCTGTTTATTCTTATTGCCGTACTCTCTCTGCATGTGCAGTTCTTCTCGTCATTTATGGGAATCTAATTTGAAAAAGAACATTGCTCTCATCGCTCACGACAACCTCAAGGCTTCAATGGCAGTGTGGGCCCAAAAACATGTTCAAAAACTTTCAACATTCCAACTTTACGCCACCGGAACAACCGGAAAGAAACTCGAAGATGAAGTTGGATTATCTATAATCAAACTAAAAAGTGGTCCACTAGGTGGTGACCAACAGATCGGTGCTGGGATTGCTGAAGGCCGCATAGATGCGGTTATTTTTTTCTGGGATCCACTAGCTCCACATCCCCACGACGTCGACGTTAAAGCACTTTTACGAATTTCTGCAGTCTATAACATTCCGATGGCCTGTAATCTGGCCACGGCGGACATGATAATCGACTCACTTTAGTCCCTTCTGCCTCGCATTTGGGGCGAAAATGCCATTTTCCAATAGATTTCATTTTAATCACCCTTCGCTAAGATCAAGTTATTTGGTGAAGCTTTGTTTTATTTCATTTTGGCCACATAATCGATTCATTCCACAAACGGTGTTTTGATTAGGAGGTACGTAAGATGAAATCAGAATTCGCCAAATTAGCCTGGTGTCGCATGATTATGGTTGAGCTTCAGGATTTCAGTCCGGGTTAGTTTTGTTATCTTCCTAAATATATAAACCATTGAATCAGGCTACCCTCAGGTAGCCTTTTTTATTTGGGCTCATCCTAAATATTTTACATTAAACCCCATCTCCAGCTTCCGCCGATATATAACGCCCCCAATGAAAATTAGCACCCTTATTTTGATCAGTTTAACTGTTCTCCTTGCCGCTTGTGGAAAACCGCAATCCAAATATATTTCAGTTAAGAAAGAACGTATTACGCCAGAACAGATGGCCCTCATCACCGCGAATCAAACGATTACCTGCAGTGATCAGGACTTTTGTCCTGAGGGTATCGCTCGTATGTTTGCCATTAACTTTGATGATGTTAATAAAAGTTCAACTTGTTCTGCCTTCTTGGTTGCCCCAGATGTTGTTATGACCAATTCTCACTGCGTATACCGGCTTAAGGCGAGCCTTCCCCAAATCTGCTCAGGATTGTACTTTTCATTTCCCATTAATGGAGCTTCTTTAACTGCTAGATGCTCCGAAATTATCTGGCGTGATGTCCACCAACACGGAAGAGCGCATTACAGGAAAGGTGATAATGACTTTGCACTCATTAGGCTGGATCAAAATATTCCGGTTAAACCCTTCGGGCTTAATCAGACTGAGTCCAGCGTAGGTGCAAACGTTTTTCCGGTAGTGGTTGATCAGTTGGGAGGCTATAACGCCAGGATTACAAAACTCGATTGTAAGGTTGAAAACATAATCAATAAATATGGAGTCATGGAACTTGCGGATTGCCCCGTGATTTCTGGAAATTCGGGCTCACCAGTGCTGGACGAAAACCACAATGTGGTGGGAATCATTTTCGCTTCTTCAAACAATACGATCAGAAGACCTAGCGATGAGATCGCTGTGCGAACAAAATCGACTTCCAAGGGATACGCCCTTTCAATTATTCATATCCAAAAGATGATCCGCCATTTGCTCTGAATTATGCGGCCTTATTTTTTGGTGGAGCGAATTCATACCAGGATTCCACGATATTATTAAAAACACCTTTCCCACCGACACCAAGAAGAATATTTCTAACTAAAAGCAACTCACGCTCGTGGGATTTTACGTCACCAGGAGTATTAAGCAAATTCCGTAGTTCAATCAGTGACTCATTTTTTAAAGTAGATCTTAATTCAAGCCTGCAATACTCCCAAAAGCTTTTTTTGCCTCGAAAAACATAGTCAAGGGACGTGTGAGCAAAAAATGAAGGTGTATCTAGTAACATCTTAATCTGAGAGAGATTAAAAATATCGTTAGAATCTTTTAGCCTTACTAACGTACTTTTATCTTTATCGACCACTGTCCTCATAAACTTCGGCGAAGTGCTGTCTTTGGTAACCCAAACTCTAAATCCCTCTTCTCGCTTGAGATGGGCCACAAAAGTTTCGTTCAAAAGTATTTCCAGGCATTTCAAATAAGTCAAAATGGCCTGTTCCAATTTTACCCGATCTTTTCTTCCGCCCGCCTGGGCCTCAAGCAGCAGAATTTCCGCATGGATAATCTGCGAACGAACGTTCTCTGGGATACGGCGGAATGTTTCCTCAGGGATAACAAACGAATGACTAAGACTATCTAATTTGATGGCCTCGCCAGGTGTAGTAAGAAGTGGGTTCTCATTTAACACCCGATACGCTTGTGAATTAAAGAATCTTGTCTGTGACTTATCCTGCAAAATCATTGGAAACCGAATTCCACTGGTAAAAGGAGTCATTTCCTTAATCTTGTAATTATAATATTCATTATCAACGTGCATCTGACTTAGCAGGGATGTTGTCTCTGCGGAATTATTTGAAATCAAATCGAAATCCACAATTTTAAACCAAACTTCCACGTTTTTATTTTTATAAAAGTCGAGACTGTTTTCGGGATCAGGGATTTGTTTTAAGACTTCCACAACCTTTCCTACCCACATGTGTTGATAGTCAGTAATGTAGAGGTGGCTATCCATTTGGACATCATTATTTTCACTAACAACATTTTGAAAATTCGCAATATTTAAGGCTTCAGAATATTCGGAAATTTGAATTTTCCCCCAGTACATGTGCGCCTGAGGATCATTTATTTTTTTCTCTTTCAGACAATGATGAAATTGATGGGCCTGAGTTTTCCATGTTTGGTCCTCATTAAATAGAGGATTAAACGCGAGGTAAAAGTGATAAGGCTTCATCAAAACTCCTTTAAGAGATGAAGGCTTATCGACAAATATGCTCAAGTACTTAGTGATTTATTGAACTGTCAAAAGTATGGACAATTATTGCTCAAAACGTGCCTGATTTTTAACCAGCCCCACGCCACCGGACTCTCTGAATTGATACAAATTGAGCAAATTGAACACATCTACCACCCCGAAGATGTTGTCGATACAAAGTTCAGCTTCCTTCTTCATCCGGCGGCTCTCAACCGCCCCTCTCAAGGTCACTACTCCTTCATGCACTTCAACATCAATGTCACTGGCATCAATAAAGCGATCGTTGAGGAGAGCCTCACACACGTCCTCATAGATGCGGCCATCTGGCCGGTGGTAGCCCTTGGGCCCCTTTCCTCTGGCATAACTCAGTGAGACCCGGTCGAGATATTCAGGCCCCGAATAACGGGAGCGATCATCACTTTGGTAGCTTATTTTTTCTTTGTTTCTTCTGTACATAACTAGTGCTCCGGACGAAGTCTTGGGGATTGAGGTCTTTCTACAAGTCGTAACTCATTTCGAATATCCACTACACCAGAAATATTTTCCATGCAGCCCTCCGCTTCTCGTTTTTCATCACGGCTGTGAACAGTTCCGCTGACCGTGATCACACCATCTTGAACTTTAACGTCGATCTCACTGGCATCAACCCACGGATTCCGATACAAAGCTTCACAAGCTTCTTCATGAAGTCTTTCATCTGATTTTTTATATCCCTTGGGACCAACTCCCGAGAAACCCAAATTAGCTGGGCCACTAAGTCCATAACCACGGCTCGAGTGGTCAATGCTATCACCGTAATAATTTGCTCCAATCCCATACTGACTTCGAGCGAATTGACCGCCGGTATAAGGCTCTGCAAATCTAGAACGAGGAACTTGCCTACTTGTATAAGGCTCCACGAATCTTGAACGAGCATACTCAGAATTGAAAGATTCATCATCCCTTTCATCACGATCAAAATCAGCACCTCGCTCAAACGAGTCAGATTCTCTATATTCAGTGTTTCGACCAAATTCGCTGCTAGTCCCCCAATCTCCACCAGAAAACCTCTCTCTGCCACTATGCGCCTGACGAAATCCGTTATCATGAAACTTATGATATTCGCGATCTTGCTCTCGCCTACGATTGTTTCTGTGCATAAGTACCCTCCTGAAGAAATCATGACACATGAAATAGGTGCAATGCCCCTGCCAAAATTTCTTAGCCTAAGCTTAAGATGACAAGAATGTTCAACATCAATCAAAATGGCGGCCGGACGATTCAGTAAGACACAGGAGATAATATGTGGCCTCTCACTCTGTTAACTGTCTTTTTAAATTATTCAGTCTATGCATCAATTCAAGTCAGAGCTCAAATATATGATATTGACCATGGGCAACCGGAAGAGGTTGTCTTAGTTTTCCTGAGCTCGGGACATGTCGCTAGTGTGAATAAAAATGATAAAGAAATTCATGATGACATGAACTCTCTGCTCAGGTCCCAGGACTGGACAATTTTTTCCCTCAGTGAAAACAATGAAATTGAAAGTTATCGTAAATCACCTTCTCGAATAGTACCAACGTCAATGACTAAGTTTAATAAAACCCAAGAGGAAAACTACACCCCAACCGTAATTGAAAATATGGATTTGGCAAAAAACTATTTTAAAGAATCTAGGTACGTCGATAAAGAATCACAGTGTTTTAACCGCGCCCACATCTGGAGCTATGAATGGTTCGTCAATAATTCCATCTATTCAAATAAAACGTGGATTTTTTTTACAAGAAGATACATTCGAAAATTTAAGTTTGACTGGTGGTTTCATGTCTCCCCCTCTGTGAGTGTCATCGATGAGGGAGTCGTCAAAGAAAAAATCATGGATAGTAAATATGCTCGGGGTCCGCTAGATCTGAAAAGCTGGACAGATATTTTCATGAAAGATGATGCGAATTGTCCTAGGGTAAAGACATATTCAGATTATGCAAACTATCCCGAGTCAGGCAGTTGTTACACCATGCAAACAAGTATGTTCTATTACCAGCCAATTGACATGGAAACCAAGGAAACATGGGGCACGGTCAAGGCCAATTGGTATGACACGGAAGTCAAGCAGGCCTACTTAGAAGCTTTTGATGAAATTATATGAGGAGCACAATGAAACTTAATATCGCCATTTGTTTTCTGCTGGTGTTTATCTTTTCAGGTTGTGGGACCAAAGAGGGCAATGATGCTTCCGTTAAACAGAAAGAGGCCATAACAGTCGCAGAACCGGAACTTGATATTGATGATTCAATTGATGGACAATATTTGGCCGTCTTCGAAACTCTTAATCCACAAATTACCAGTAAGATCACTGGAGCTTTCACCTTCTCACGCGAAAAAGAAATTGATGAACTTGTGGGGGACGTGAGAATCACCAACGCAGGACCTGGTCTTATTCATGCACAGAGTGTGCGCGTAGGACGTCAGTGCCCTACTATGGTTAATGATTTAAACCAGGATGGCATCATAGACGCTTATGAGGGAGAAGTGGTGTACGGGAAAATTTTCATTCCCCTGGACGGTGACCTTGCTAGTCAATCCAGTCATGATGGAGAATTTCCCAAAGGCGACATCTACGGCAATTACATCTATGCCAGGGTCACAAAATTCAGCAGCTTTATGCAGGATCTAAGAAATACAATAGACCATGAAGGATACGTAAAACTTAATCCGATGGAGCCTCTGGCAATAGAAGGGAGGGTTGTCGTTGTTCATGGAGTCGATGAAGCCTCTGGATTACCGGTAACAGTCAGGTCTGTCGGTAAAGCGGAAGCCCATCAATCTTTACCCATCGTATGCGGAATCATCAGGAAAATTAAAGTGCCGCCAGGGGATGACTTTTAGGCTCAAACCACCTTGCCCGACTGCTTGAGGATATTGATAATCTTTGCCACCATGACGTTTTGCTTAAATGATTTAAAATTAAACTGCACACCATAGCCATGGCGACCATGTATGGAGTGCTTATGAATCACCATCACTGGCAGGAGTACATCTTTGCCAAGAAAGTTAAATTCCAGATCCAGCTTATCCCCTACTTTAAAATAAGAAGAATCTTTTAAAAATGCTCCAGTCAGAGAAATGTTGATAATCTCGCTAGGAAAAATGACCATATCATTTTTTAGAGAACAATTAATTCCAACAGCGTATCGAACCTTAGGTTCCCACCATCTGACTTTGCGATCAAAAAATGGCTCCCATACACCTGGAAGAAGAAATGCCATAAAGACCATCATAGTCATTATCACTACGACATAGTGATACATGAAAGGTGAATCACTATTGTACGGCCATGTGTATTTCTCATAGGTCATGATGCTGTGAACGATATAAATCAAAAGAGACATAAAAGCGAAATAGGTCCATTTCCGAAGTTTAAATAATAGTAATCCAGCAAGTGGATAAACCAGCCAAAAGTCAAAGACGTCTTTAAAAGAATTTCTGGTAATCAGGTTTGTCATGATGACCATAAAATCAAAATGAGTGATCGCCTTAAAATAGAGAATTTTAATGAGAGGCTCAATCATGCAAAGGATTGAGATAATCGAAAAGATGAGTGGTTTATATTTCATAGCTCAGTAGCATATCACTTCCAGAAAACTTCTCAACCAAAACGAAGGCCACGAAATACTTGTAATTATAGTCTGCCAAAAATATATCACAGAGGCAAAAACCACTTTGCCAAAATTTCAAGGCACATATAAGCATGACTTCCCTCCTCAGGAGTGAGGCAATGTGACTCAAAACAGTACAAAAAAGATGGCGTACAAATTGCTTCACTCATATCGGTAACAAACTATTGCCTCCTACGGCACTGGTAAACTAAGGAGCAAAATATGCGAACAAAAAAACTCGCAATAAGCATGACACTTGGAACACTCTTCTTAATGAGTTGTTCCATGGCACCAAAAAAAACCGACACGGAAGTAAGTTCAACTGGTGCAGTGACGCAGACGGCGCCATCGATTTCAATGGATATCGTAAATAAATACACTGCCGGCTGGCCTGATACTTCGGCTCAGGCCGCTAAGGATTTGATGATGAAGTATGGTGAACCTACCGAGTCTTCTCCACGAATCATTTCTTGGCTTGGTGTTCCCCCCTTCAAGCGCATTAGCGTCTACCGTGAGGAGCTTGTCCATAAATTCCCAATCCTTCATAAAGATGTTGTTGAGCATGTCGTAAATTATAGAATCCCGGCCGATAAAGCAGGTGATCTCACAAAATTTAACGGCTCATTAACCTTTGATCGCACTCGCGGAGAAATGACTGCGCGAAGTAACGATGAGGCGATGAACATGCTGATCCTCAATCTCGCCAGTGAAATTATCATCGGTAAAAGAGATTACAAAAATGCCCGTACAGAATATGGAAAAGTCGCCGTGGATTTTTTAAATGGTAACAGAAGTGTTTATACACAGGGGCTTCTGTTTGTTTCACAAAACAATACGGCAGATGCCGATGAAAGCACTAAGTTCAATTGGGCACAAGCGGAAGAGCAACGTCCGGCCGCTGGTGGGGATAAAAAACTCCTGAAGCAGGCACAAGAAGAAGAAATTACAGAGTAACGAAATAACGAAGTTAGTAGAATTTACGGGTCATTTCAATCTTCAGTTGAAATGGCCCTTTTAATTTCATATAAGTTTATGATGAAGTTTTATATCTACCTGATTCTTATTGGACTGAGCCTCAGCAGCGTCTGGGGACGGGAAGTAGAAGTACAGAAAGAATCAAATTTACGAGATTTCTCGAACACATCAGAAGAGTCTGAGAAAACATCCGAATACGACAAATTCAGCGACCTGGTTAAAACCACCCTTGATCTCATGGGCCCTGACCTCGAAATCTCACAACTTAGCGATGAGACAGCAGAATAACCCAAGTGGTCGATTTTACATTTCTTGATGCTTAAACATTGGCCACTGCCTAAGATTCCACCATTCCATTTTCCAATTCCAACGGCTTAGAAAGTCGGTTATTGGCATGACCCTTGCTCATAAGACTAGTATGAAAACATACATACTTATTCTTCTTACTTTTCTTGTAAACTCAGTGGCTTCTGCCAAAGTGGACGTTGCGCGTTCACTGGCAAGTATTCAACGAGTGGATCACGCTCGCGAATTACTGGGCAAGAGATACAAACGAAGCATTGTTTCTAATTTTGAAATTCATGACAAAATTGAATCAAACATTCTTAAAACTATTACTTCACGCCTTCCTAAAAAATTTAAATCTCAGGCCAAGTCCATTACAAATGCCATATTTAAAGAGGCCAAAAACCACGGCATGGACCCCTACTTTGTTATGGCGATTATTTCTGGGGAATCAAGTTTCAATCCACTGGCGATTGGACCTGTTGGCGAAATCGGGATGATGCAAATTCGTCCAGCAACTGGAAAATGGATGGCAGATAAAATTAAGTTTAAATGGAGAGGAGATAAAACTCTCCGTGATCCTATATCAAATATTAAACTTGGAACGGCTTACCTGGCATGGTTGAGAGCTAAGTTCGATAACCATGGTCAGCTCTATGTAGCAGCTTACAACATGGGACCAAAATCAGTTAAAACTGCTCTGGGAAAAAACGTGTGGCCTAAAGATTACCCACGTCACGTAATGAAAAGATACCTCGCCTTCTATAAATCTATCTAATGGCTACTTACAGAGGGGATGTTTTTTAAGTTCTTTTTTTCTGCACACAGATTTAACCAGGTCTTGCTGGTCTTTGAGGACCTCATCAGTAATATTGGCCCCCTTGAGAATGAGACCTGTAACTAAAACACCATCCCGTAAAAGATCAACTTCCAGATCATGACCTTTATCTTGATTAAATAGCGCCAAAAGTTGAAATATTTCCTGTACACGTTCCCCATTAGCGCGAATTATGACATCGCCGTTTTTTAGCTTTTTCATATTAGGAGACTTCTCAAATATCTTTTCCACCTGCAGCCCACCCCTCAAGTCTTTTACCAGATGCTTCATGTCTTCGGCCGGTATTTCCCGCAGTTCCATCTGGGGGGCATAGGCTTCGTTCAGGCAAGTGAAGAGGACCTCAATATAGGGATACTGAATGGATTCATCCCACGTATTGCTATTGATGGAGGTATAAGCAAAACCATAACCAACACCACTATATCGGTTATAAAAGGGAGACATACCGTAATAGTAAGGACGTAGGCCAGTTTGTAATTCTCTTGAGTGCAAATTTCAAGGGCGCGAAACTTTCCGAACTTAGTGGCCAACTTTTTCTTGGTATAGGAATTCCCATTAAAAGTAACCACCTTGAGATTTTTATTAATGGATTTGTCTTTGTAGCCGCCGCCCTTAGATTTGACGTAGGCCTGATACTTGGTGCGCTCCTGGCTGGAGCAACTGATGGTAAGTAAAATCAAGGCAAGAAGTCGTAGCATAAAACCACCCTTGTTTGTCCTGTGCGAGATTGTAAAAGTACGCGCGAGGACAAAACAAGTGCGACAGGCCAAAGCCTCTTATAACCGACAATTTTTGGTAATTCTAAATTCTTCCACTTCGTCTATTCGGGGCAAAAGCAGTCCGCGCTCCTGAGCATATTGAATAAACAGATCTGTTCCCAGAATGGAAGCCTCATGGACATCATGCTGAAGTACCACGCCACCGGATGGCGGATTGGTTAGTTGGATGGGATTTTTAACGTAAGTGTTGCCGACTTTTTTAAAATCAATGTAAGTCCCCCCTTCATTGTGAGCAATAATGTTGCTGGCTATTTCTGCTCCGGTCATGCCTGGAACCCAATCGGCCGTATCTACATCCCAAAACGCCATATGGATGCAGTTCTCGCCCATGAGCTCTTGAGAGACTTCCTTGAGGGCGTTGATGTGGTGGTAGTCAGTTCTGGTGCCGTAGTCGCCGTAGGGAAATCTATAATAGTGCTTAGTGAACTCGTGACCCGCCAGCTTGTACCATTTGGCGAGATCGACAAATGATTGTTTCACGTTTAATTTCCATGACTCACGACTCTGATCCCTGGCCCTGTCATGAGTGAAACCGTGGGAGCCAACCAAGTGGCCTTCATCCAACATCCGTTTAATCAGGGGAAAAGTCGTCATATCAATCTGTGAGGTCAAAACAAAAAATATTGCCTTCACATCATGCTTTTTTAAAACATCAAGCATCTTAGGAGTTCTTGAAGGATGAGGCCCATCATCAAAAGTCAGGGTAAAGG
>JAIFLR010000029.1 GCA_020048985.1 Halobacteriovorax sp.
GCAAAGGTTTTCAGTTAGTAGAAGCTGCAGAGATGAAAGAACTTGAATCCGGTGCCTGGAAGCTCAATAGATTCCCAGGCTGCAAAGAAAAGAGTCTGACCCTTTCTCCTTTTAATGATTCCGCAAAATCAAATCGCATTCCTTCCATTGCCGGGATGCTGGTGCCGGAGGTACAGGTGGCGAATCAGAAAAATTTTGATTTAAACCTCACTGGTCTTAAAATCAATCTTCCTTACGCTTCATTTAACGCTGAAAAAACTGCTTGTAAAAAACCGATCAGGGCGAAGCTTTGTTTTGGGGACTGTGTCGATTTAAATGCCCTCAGTTCTCCGGAGTTTTCTGAAACTCTGGGAACACCAGAGCCTTTGGGTCATGATACTATTGAAATTTGCGGCGATGAACTCGCAGCAAAACTCTCAAATCAAAATCAAACTGCTTCAGTTAAGCAACAAATCTGCGAAGCCTATTTCTGGGAATCACTGGTTAAATCACCAAGCATGATCAGAAGCTGTGCCGCTTTGAGAGGGGAAGTGGTATGTGAAGGCCTGTAAGGGACAACACATTTTCTCACTTATCTTTCGCTACAATTTAGAATAAACAGTCTTCACCAATCACTTCACGAGATTTAAACTCATATCAAGTTCACGGCCTAACAGTTCATTCTGGAAAGCTGGTCAAGAGGGAAAATTGGAAACGAAATTCTCGATTCTAAAACGTGAACTAAAAATGACCATCGAAATAGATGGTCATTTTTTTTGTATCACGTGATATTTCTGCCCTTCAAGATCCTTCTCTGATTTAAAAAGCACCACATGTTTCACTTCAAATTCCTTGGGCTCCATAGGGTGGGCCAGGATATTGCGCCGGAGTTCATCATACTCATAGCGCTGCCAGCGCTTAATCGTCAGATGGGCGATAAATGGCTTATCCGTTGGTTTTGAATACTCTGGGTATAATTGGGTGATCTGATCTCTGAGCTGTATAAGCTCCAAAGAAGGAGCAAAACTTAAATACAGGACACGGCGAGGAAAAAATTCCAGTTTGTCGGTTGTGAGTTTAAAGGGCTTAAATGAAATATTGTTTAAGCGATCGGTGATCGAATCGACATTTGAATTCAGCGTTTCGCCGATGAAGAGCAGAGTCAGGTGGTAGTCGAGAGGATTCTCCCAACCCTTACTTGAAGTCTTTATAGGAAGAAGGGAGAGTGCCAGAGATTTTTTTATTTCTGCTGGCACTTCAATCCCGAGGAAAAGTCTTATTCACTAACCTCAACCATTGTTGTTTCTTTTTTTGGCGCAGTCACGTCCAGGTAATCAATCTTGACGACCTCAATCTGACCGTTGAATTTAAATGGCGCTTTCTCATAATAATATTCTGATACTGGTGAGCCCAAATCCATTCCGAAATCCAGACAATCAGTGAGGGTGAAAACCATCGGTACTGTGGTAGGGATTTCACCCTTCGCGACTGTTTTACCATCAGCTTTGATAATCACATCTGCCGATTGAAGATTTTTATTGGGCGTATCATAGATGAGAGGCTTAGGTTGGAACTCAACACTAATAGATACGTCTCCCTTAGGGATGTTTTTGGCTTTGATCTGAGTGCGCTCAATGGCCATTGTGTTGTACTCATAAACTAATTCCCCATCTTGAAAGGATAGACTTATGCCAGAAGAGTAGCCACCCAGCGCGAAGAGCACTCCATTGGCTTCGGCCGGTATTTTGAGATCCATATTAATTATGTTGGCGCGGGTACCAATTTTTGGTGCAGCAAATTCTGGAATCCTGTTAATGGACCCAACATAGGTAAAAGAGTGGTGAGGATCTTGTAGTATGGTCGACGGATTAAATACTGCCAACAGACCACCGCCGATAGGCATATTGAAATTCTTCATGGACTCTTTCATGAAAAGTCTTTTCATCTGGGCCAATTTTCCCGGATATCTGTTCGCAACGTTATTAGACTGAGTGAAATCTTCTTCTAAATTATAAAGCTCCCAAGTATCGAATCTAGGATCCCAGTTTTCTATTCCTGGAGTGACTGTTAGCCATGGGACGCGAGGACCACGTGTCCCGGCAAACCAACCTTTATGGTAAATTCCCCGACTGGCCATGATGTCAAAGAATTGTGTGTCCTTGCGAGACTTAGCGTTTGGAGCATTAAAAGTATAGGCCATGCTCGTTCCATCTAAGCTGTCTTGTTTAATTCCGTTTACGAATTGGGGAGGATTAATTTTTAAGATATTATAAATGGTCGGAGTAATATCGTTTACGTGGTGAAACTGTGAGCGAGAAATTTTATTCGCTGCAATTTTTTTAGGCCATGAAACGGCCAGAGGTTGGCGAGTCCCGCCGAAATAGGCACCTTGAAGTTTTGTTCCTTGATAAGGAGTTGAACCGGCCCATCCCCAACCTGCGTGGTACATATTATCAGTTTTGGCCGAGCCCAAAGCCGGCAGACCACCAATTTTATCCAGCGCCTTCATATGGTCTTCAATTTTTGAGGGAATAGAATTTTCTGCTAAAAGTTCACTGATGCTTCCATTTTGTCCCTCAGAACTTGAGCCGTTATCACCCCAAATATAAAAGATCAGGGTATTTTCACGCATGCCAAGCTTTTCAATAGCACTTACGACACGACCGGCGTTGTAATCGGCATGTTCAACAAACCCAGCATAGACCTCCATCAGCCTGCGCTGAAAAGGTTTTTGATTTTCTGGAATACTATCCCATGCTGCAAGAGAATCCGGTCGGGGAGTGAGTTTTGCATTTTTGGGAAGTTGTCCCATCTCCATCATGCGCTTATAAGTTCTCTCACGATATTTATCCCAACCGTCATCAAATTTACCTTTGTACTTATCGGCCCACTCTTTTGTCACTTGATGGGGCCCGTGAGCAGCTCCCGGTGCCCAGTACATAAAGAAGGGTTTGTCTGGAGCAAGTGCTTTATGTTCGTTTAGCCAACCGATAGCATTGTCGGCCAAGTCGTCAGTCAGATGGTAGCCTTCCTTGGCCGTTTTTGGTTGAGTCACGTAAGTCGTATTTTGCACCAGCGTTGGTTCATATTGAGACGCTTCTCCACCGAGGAACCCGTAGAAGTAATCAAATCCATATCCCGTAGGCCACCGATCAAAGGGTCCGGCCTTACTGGTTTCATTGGAAGGAGTGTTGTGCCATTTTCCGAAGGCCGCTGTGGAATAACCGTAATCTCTTAAAACTTCGGCCACTGTGGCAGATGACTTTGGTATGACCCCACTGAATCCTGTAAAGTCATTTGAGAGTTCACTTATCTGACCGTTACCCACTCTCGTATGATTTCTTCCCGTAAGTAGGGCCGCTCGGGTGGGAGAACACATGGCGGTTGAATGAAAGCGGTTATAACTAATTCCTGTATTGGCGATTTTGGAAAGTGTTGGGGTATTGATTTCACCCCCGTAGGTATTGGGCAGACCGGGTCCCGTATCATCAGTCATGATGATCAAAATATTTGGTGCATCTGCCGGCAGACGCTGGGGCACTTTTCGCCGAACGTGTGTAGATTCTCTAAGGGTCTCTTTTGCCTTACTCGCCGAAGGAGTTGGTGGGAAAGGAAGAACACTTTGCGCTATTGCTGAAAAACTGAGGAGTGCAGAAAGTCCAAGATATGTTTTTTTGCTCATCTTATCCCTCGCCGGTTAAAAGGATGATTCAAATCTGTCTTTGATATTAAGAAAATTGCACTGACTCGCAAGGAGCAAACGGCAATGTTTTTTTTTCCTGATTTTGTTAGGTTCTTACTGTTGTGTGAGGCGTTTATAGAAGTACGCTCCGGTCCACCATGAGGCAGAAATGAAAAAAGCGACAAAGACTGTTACAAGTGCCAAAAACCAAATCATTTGATGAAATTCATTTTTGAGCTTAGTGGCGATTTTTTTATTTAAAGGTTGTTGTCTTTGCATTTGAGCTGCCAGCAAATTCGCCTTATCTAAAATAGAGTCGATCTGGCCTAATCCTGTTTTGACGTTAACGTCACCTGTTCTGTTTTTGGGTAAAAGATTTAAAAGGTCGTGTGTATCTTTGGCCAAATTATCCATTTGAACCACCAGGTCTTTCGCATTATCAATTAATGAATTTGTTTGATTCAGCTCGTGTACAAGTTGAGGAGAGCTTTGGAGACTACTCACGGTATCACTGACAATCTCCTGCACTCCGATCCGGGCATTAAGCCTCAAAACCGATGGGATTTGCTGGGCCAGAAAAATCCCTCGATTCGCTACGAGAACCATCTGATCTACGGCCTGCACGGCACTTGTTGTGTCTACAAGTGAGAAAGAAGATTCTTCCTTTCTTTTGGCCTTGGCGTATTTAGAAAAGTCCGCAAGACGAATCTTTTCCACTCGAATCTGTTGGGGATTTCCCATTCTCCATTCTTCTATTAATTGATTGATTTGTGTGTATTGAAGTGGAGTTAAAACTTTGAAGGCGACCTGCTCCAAATCTTTTTCGGAATCTTCAAAAGCTTTAAGAAGTGGGTCTCCTGATTTTCCGTATACTTTTGGAATCCAATAATCTTGAATGACGATTTTATTAAGTTTTATGAAGACCAACATATCCATTAGATTCACTACAGGAAATGGGGCGGTGACAATTTTTAAGGCTTCTGAATCATACAACCAGTATTGCCTGACTGAATTTTGTGAATCATAGGTCTCAATTGATCCTTTTTGGTAGGCCGTGTCTACGATTCGTTCGGTAAAACGGGTGTAAAAGCGCTGCAGGTCTTCCTGCAGTTCAAGTTGATTGATGGTCGCTTCATTTTTTTTACTTTTATTAGTGGCAATACAACTGGAACTCATGATGAGAATGAAGATAAGAAGAGTTTTTCTCATAGCGAGAACCCCGGGTCTTAATAAACAAATTTTAATCCGGTACTGACAGCTATCAGCTCGGTACCAAAGGCCTGATCAACTTGGGCAAAAATGCGGAAATAAGGTACATTTAACTGAACACCAGTGAAACCTCGGAGCATGAGTGGGTCAACTCTGCCTTCTGCATCTAGGTTGGCCTGGACTTGAACTTTGAGATCTGTGATACCAACGCAAGCAGCACCGCTGGTGCATGCGAGGGGACTCACGTTGCCGTTTAGTAAACCCTCTCCAGTTGCTTTCCCGTAGTTGATATCAGTACCAAGACCCCCATAGAGAGTCATAAAATACAGAAAACGAACATCGGTAGAAATTTCTAACGGTATCGAATGGGTCACACTTTTAACTTGGTATCTTGGACTGCCGGTAATTCTTCCTGCAATGGAAGCGCTATCACCACTCTCGTTTGGAAGATTAATGAGGTTAATGTTTTTATCAAGTTCATTCTCAAAGATAATTGTTGTCTGGTTGTAATCGTATCCCCAGTGAAGTTTAAGTCCTCCCCAGCCCAGCATTGTATTACCCGTTCCATCGATCCAGTCATAGCGGAAGTGAATTCCAAGGTTAAAAAGATCGGCTGCCAATTTCGACTCGGATTCAGGATCACTCTGGATTATTTGGTTGTGGTTGTAGCTCATGAAGTTGGCGTAGATGCCCAGTCGCTTGGCATCTAATCCAGCGAAACGTTCAATGCCTAAATTTCTGGCCGTTGTCCCAATGACTAGGCCAAGGGCAGCGCCACCTCCGCTAATTTCACTATCAATAGTTGAATCGTATTGCTGATCTATGGCGATACCAGCACTCGCTCCAATCAGATACATATTCATGTAGGAGGCATAATCTTTACCTATGCCCTTGGATGCCATGACTGAGGAGTTGGCCATACCCTGCATGATACGGTCTGGTCCTTCTTGTGGAAGTTCGGTATTAACTTGGTCTTCAAATTTTTGGAGTTCTCTGTCAATGGCAGCTTTTAATAGGGCCGAATTATCAAGCCCACCGTAGTCAGTAACTTCGACCGTAAAGACCTGAGCTTTTGACTGCGGTGAGATGACAAATAATAAACAAAAGAGAATTAAATAATTAAACACTACCAACCAACACCGATTTGAAAAATAGAAGCTAGGCGGCTACCACTGATGTCCTGGCCATTGAGATCATCATCGAACGAGAATGTCTGAATGATCCCGGCGCCAAGAAAGAATGATCCACTCATCGATCCATCACCCGGATCCCACTCTTTAACGATGTACCGAACCATTAATTTGTAGTTGAGAATAAGGGCAGTAGTTAGATCGTCATAGTAGTAATAGCCCCAGTACGGATCCGAGGTCTCATCATAAATGGTCTGCCATCCTAAACCTGGCTCAACAATAAAATGAAATTTATTTTTAATGTAGCGGTAAGAATAATGCAGATCAAAAGTCGAGATAGAGGCGTCTCTAATTGCAGGAGTTTTGCTTGTTCCTTCAAAGCTTGATTCATTGTTGTAACTAAATCCGATCCCGTGCTTGGGTTGGAAATAATAATTAAATCCAAACCCCGTATTGATATTAGGTTCGCCTAATTTATCAATGTTTCCGCTTTGAGAAAGCGAGGGTCCAAAGTTAAAAGTGAAATCAAAATTGGAGACGGCACTTGCCGGGAGCGCATAAAATAAAACAATTAGGACAGAGAGTAAGAATGTTTTCATAGATTCCCCTTCGTTCATTGAAATTAAACATGGATAAAAATCGATGTCACTTCTCTAATGAATGAATTTAGATAGGGGAATTAGCGCGTCTCTTTAAACTTCAGAAAAATTTAAGGGGGCCTTCCAGGGCTTTGCGGCAGCAAGATATAAAGAGTACAATATTCCAACGAGATAAAGACCACCCATGTAACCCAAAACAGCAAAAGCTTCTTTGGCCTCACTGCGTCCCATCTCCGGGCCATAAAGTCCTGCGAAGAGCCAGACGAATGGATAAAGAAAACCGCCTATGGCAATCATGTATGAAGCAATGAGGATTTCTTTTTTAGAAGCTTTTATAAAAGCTAGAAAAACTAACAAGGCCAGAGAAAGAGAAGCAATTCCCGTGGCGTGAAAATGGTATCTTTGAAAGTAGCGCCAGTTTTTTTCTTGTTCTTTTTTTATGGTAGCTGATTTTTCAGTGGGGTCCTGGATGGATTGAACTTTTACATTCTTCTCTAGCCCTTGGAGGATGCGGTTTTCAAAGTAGGCTTCATTCGCTCCAAACATGATCGAAATAAACACGCCACCAACCATGGCCAGAACCGTAAGAATGAAGGGGAATTTGTAAGACATTGAAAACTCCTATTTAGTTACAAATTTAGTATAGTAGGTTTTACAGGCCTTTAGCTAGTCTCATACGTTATATGCTACAAGGCCCCTATGATAATCCCTTTGTTAGGTCTCTTATTTTGCTCCTTTTTGGGTTGGGCCCAAGATGAAGTTTATACCCTCGCGGGTAAAGAGATCCTTGTTCCTAAACTTGGCTCGAAGCAGGCGCTGACATCTCACCCGCGGTTTGAAGGTTTTATTCAGGATATGTTCAATCGTCAGGGCGATTTTCATGGCCCGAATTGTTACAATACGGCGCTCATTGCGAATGGTTATTTTTCAAAAACGGCAAAACGTTACGTTTCACCAGAAGAGTTTGAAGAAATCTTGAAATCAAATTTTGTCAAAGTCACTTCTCCTGCTTATCAGGACATTATTGTGTTTGATGCCCGCAGCTCACGGGGTCACGCGGCTTTCTATCTCGGGGATGATCTCATTTTTCATAAAAAATCTTTTGGAACCCAATACCATTACAGAATTACTGATATAAAGAACGCTGGCGTGGTTGAAGAAAATGAATGGGCGCCCGGGCCGGCCGACGATTCGTCCCAGCAGATGAAGTGGCCTGAGCTTGGTGATCTGCCTAAGGACTACTACCGCAGGATTTCAACTCAGCCGATGGTGCTGGATAAAAGACTTGCTCCATTGGTAATGAAATTAGAGCAGGCACTAGTGGCCGATCTTGGATCTTGGGCGATCGGGAAAAAATGGGGGATGACTGGAGAGTACTTATTAGAAGATCTAGTTAAACACGGCCAGACGCTCAAGACGGATAAGTATACTGCAGGACTACTTACCTCACTTAAAGATCAAGTTTTCATCATGATTGAAGAAGTCTATTTTAAACGGGCGCGTTCAGCTTCGCGAGTCATGGAGGAGATTTGTATTCCGGAACAAAAAGAGCAGCTTTTTGGGTTGATTAAGACCACTGGAAAGCTTCTGGGCAAAGATGATCAAAAGATTGAAGCCGTATTGGGCAAGTTAGAAGCACAGGATAGATCCCGCTGTCAGTTGCGCCCATTAGATGAGTTGTTGAAGTAGAATTTTTCTTAGACAAAATCACAATTTCAGCATTCGGACTCGTTCTGAAAAACTATACTAAACAGTATGAAACAAGCCCTTATTGTCCTTGGTGATCAACTCTTTCCTCATTCTTTTTACCTTCCTCATAAGGACAAATTGGTCTTTATGGCCGAGGACCTGGATCTGGCCACTCATTACAAGTATCACAAACATAAAATTGCCTTCTTTTTTGCGTCCATGCGGACCTATGCCGATGAATTGAAGGCGAAAAATTTTAACGTTCACTACGAAGAATTGTCTGATCAGGATTTCTTTAAGCGGCTTCTGGTTTTTGTGAAAAAGAATCAAATTAAAAAAATAGCAGTGGCCGAGATTCAAGACAAGTTTTTTGAAACCAAAGTTTTGAAGTTTTGTGACACAAATAAGCTAGACCTCGATGTTCTAGAATCTCCCATGTTTTTGTGTTCCCGGCAGGAGTTCAAGAACTACCTGTTCTACCATCCTAAACCTTTCATGAAGACCTTCTATGAAAAAGAAAGGAAGAGACTGAAAGTCCTTTTGACCCCTCAAGGAAAACCTGAGGGAGGACAATGGAGTTATGATGTCGAAAATAGAAAAAAGGCGCCAAAAACATTAACCAATAAAGCGCTGCTCAAACATGCCGGCAATCAACACCTGAAAGACGTGATCAAAGTTGTCAGTGAAAAGTTCCCCACTCATCCAGGTTCTTTGGATAACTTTTGGCTCCCTATTAGCAGGAAAGAAGCCTTAAAAACGCTAGATCACTTTCTGGCCCATCATTTGTCTGACTTTGGAGACTACCAAGACGCTATCACTTCGCGGGATCCATTTTTGTATCATTCGATGATTTCACCCATGGTCAATAATGGTCTCATCACTCCCAAGGAAGTCATTGATAAAGTATTAGATGCCTGGGAGAAGGATTCCAGCATCCCGCTTCACTGCGTGGAAGGCTTTGTGAGGCAAGTTTTGGGGTGGCGTGAATTTGTTCGAGGTATTTATCAAAACTTTTCTGACTTGGAAGAATCTAAAAACTTTTTTAATCATAAGAGAAAATTGACTAAGGACTGGTACCAAGGGACCACTGGAATTTTACCGGTTGATGATGCCATTAAAAAAGCTCAAACCTATGGTTACTGCCACCACATAGAAAGACTCATGGTGCTTTCAAATTTCATGCTGCTCTCAGAAATTGATCCCAAAGAAGTTCACAAATGGTTTATGGAAATGTTTGTAGATAGTGCTGACTGGGTGATGGGTCCCAATGTCTATGGAATGGGGCAATTCTCAGACGGCGGTCTATTTGCCACTAAGCCTTACATTTCTGGAAGTAATTATGTGCTCAAGATGTCTGATTATAAGAAGGGTGAGGAGTGGTGTGATATCTGGGACGGACTCTTTTGGCGCTTCATTGATAATCATTCTGCCTTTTTCTCAAAAAACCCGCGGATGAACATGATGGTTAAGCTGTTGGAAAAAATGGATAAGACTAAGAAAAGCAAGCTCTTCAAGCTTGCGGAGGATTTTCTCCAGGCCAAAACACGGCGTGTCAGCGAATGAAAGTTGATCGATTGAGTTTTTTATTGGATGATTGGCCTATGAAAAAAATCTATCTCCTTATTCTCGCGTTTGTAACTACTACTGCTTTTGCTGAGCAAGCTGCGCTAGAGGTTATCGTCATGACTCCTAAGGAAATCCAAAAAGTCATCGGTGATTTTCCCAAAGCTGGGTCCCCTGCAGAAGCTGAAGACTTTAAAATCCTTCTCCAATACCAGCAAACAAGAACTGCTGAGGATTGTAAATTTGCTGAAGCTGATTCCCATACTTCTTTAGATGTTCTCTTTGGTGGGAAAGGCGGAATTCTCTCTAAGGGCGAAGTCACAAAATTGAAACTTTTTTTGGTCAATGCCTACGCCAATGCTGGTGTTAATAGTTTAATTGCTAAAAAGTTATACAAACGCCCGCGTCCTTATCTTGCGAACAGCGAAATCAAGCCATGCATTGGTTTAGAGAAGTCTTACGCTTACCCAAGTGGACACACTTTGATGGCGCGACTTACGGCACGTGTTCTATCAAAAGTTTACCCCGAGCGCGCTGAGAAATTCATGGCCCGTTCTGCTGAATATTCATTGAACCGTGTTATTGGTGGAGTTCACCATCCATCTGACGTTCATGCTTCATTCATTCTGGCCGATTATCTGGCCCAGCAAATGGTTGAAAGTGATGACTTTATAAGTGAACTTAGTTCTCTTTAATTGATGTTTAAATTTCTTATCCTCTTTTTGACGCTTCAAACGGCGTCCGCACAGAGTTGGAGTAGGTTCCAGCTTCTGAACGGCTGCACGATTTTTTCTTATGAAGGAAAACAACTCAAGAACTTTCCTGGTCAAAGGTGTATTTTTTTTGGTGACGGCAGTTTTCTTTCTGGTGCCTATGATGGCTTAAGTTTGATTGATAAGAACTC
The DNA here is from genome assembly GCA_020048985.1 of Halobacteriovorax sp. Classification (GTDB taxonomy): domain Bacteria; phylum Bdellovibrionota; class Bacteriovoracia; order Bacteriovoracales; family Bacteriovoracaceae; genus Peredibacter. The sequence continues at coordinate 10,756 of JAIFLR010000029.1, forward strand.
AAAGGTCTTGTGGAAGTTGCCTGGCCATTTTCATCACCAAATGAATATGGCAAACGATGGTAAACGTATACTTGCCCTCAGCTCTGAAGTCGTAAAACGAAAGGAAAAGAGCTGCAGAGTTGATAAATTGATGGTGATCTCGATGGAGGGTAAAGTCCTTCATACCGTTTTGTCCGATGACCTCTTGAGGCAAGCAAAACTGCCAGAAGAGGCAAGGCCGGCCGGAGCCGATCTCATTAAAGACATTGGTACTCCATTCGAGTTAAGCCACTTTAACAGTTTTTATGAAATCCCCAAAATTTCCGGTGATGATGTCCCAGCTTACTTAAAGACTGAAGGAGCCTTTATTGTAAACGGACTCCTTCATGCTGCTTTTATTCTAACTCCTGACTTAAAAAAGATCATCCATACGATTCACATTCCGCAATCATTAGGTCATCAGATTCATGATGTTCAAGTTTTGCCTAATGCTCATCTTCTTTATTTTAATAATATGACCGCTGACTCTTCAGACTTGAACAGGATTTCTGCTATTCAGGAGAAGGACTTAAAAACAGATAAAATCTTTTTTGAGTTTATGGCAGAGCCCAAAGCGATGTTTTATTCAGCCGTTTCAGGTGGCGTACAAGCGCTTGATGATAATCACGTTTTATTTTCTCACGTCACTACGGGAACTTATATCTATTCAAAAGAAGAAAAAAAACTTTTGTCTGCTATTATTCACACCCACTTTGCACTAGGAAAAAGTTTCCCTTCCCAGCAGGTGAAGGCATTGGATCTTTCTAAATTCTTGGCGCACTGGAGATAAGGTTTAAAGACACCAATCAGTTGATGATCCGCGGTTTTCGTCATCACGGATCTCCCACAGCGAGTCCTGATCAAAACAATAAACATAGATGAGCGAGCTTTTTATGGCCTCGGGGCTGCCAGGACAAAATCCGGGGGATCCATCGTTTCCGAGGTATAATTCTGACACGGCCTGAATGCCATTCTTCGTTTCTTGAAGCTGCCCGATTTTATTTTCTTTCAGACACTCTTGGGTCCATTTGGGTGTGCCATAGTAGGGGTCTCTTGATTGGGCAAATAACATAGTCAGGAAATTTAACTTGTTTTGAATATGGTGCCTGGCCTCTTGGACAGATGCCACAGGTGTTTCTTTAAGCAGGCGACCCTGTTTCACGGAACTACAGCTAACTAGAATAATAAGTGAAAGAAAAAAAATCTTAGTCATGAGCACAATATTTTTCTACCACGTGATTATTATTTACGTCGGTAGAAACGATTTCAAATGAGCCCAACTCCATACATTCCTGACTCTTTTTCATGTAAACCAAAACAAAACGTTTCTCATCTGACGACATAAAGAGCGCCGGGGACTTTTGTTTGACTACTTCATGCTCCAGGATGGGTTTCATTTCATCCAGTGTTCCCTGGAACAAGTTCATGCGTAATTTCGAATTTTCAACGAAACGAATTTTTTTCGCTCCTTTAGGCACAAGGTCAAGAATCCGTTTGGGAAGTTTGTCCGCCTTCATCCAGGTAAATTGGATTTGGGTCTGTGGCATTGGAGCATTGGGTGTTAAGAACTTAGTCTTTTGAGTAAAAGAAAATGGCTGCGAGAACACGTCCCCGCGATTTTCAACGATGGTGTGACAAGCATAGCAGGCGTTCTGTGTGACGATTGGGTCTTCAGGGAAGGTCACGCCGTTAGCATCAAACAGGGCGTAGCCCCAACCACCAGTAGCAGCATATTTCTTTTTGTCCTTAACCATGAGTTGGTAGCGGCGAATGCCCAGGGGAACGACTGAACTCACAAACTGAGGATCAACTCCCGTGTGAAATCCGGTTTTACCGATAACGGCGCCATCAGGATAATTGATGGAGCCTTCTTTAAGAGTTTTAAGCGCCAGCTCGTTGGCATAGGTCAGGCGCATCTCGCTGGTGTCTTTTCTGAACCGGATAGTGACAAGAGTCCACTTCTCTGGGAATTCCTTGTAGTCAGAAAATTTTATATCATTCATAGAGTCTTTGCCGGAGAAGTTGTCCGAGGCAAAGGCGCTACTCAATGAGAGCATAATAATCAGGATTTTTATCATGCTTAAAGGATAACTTACTTCTAATGTTTTGTGCTGGGCCATTTAGGTTTTTTTGCGTGCACAGGACAAGTCGAGAAGCCAGCGATCTTATAGGCGGGACACCATCCTGCTAGACCAGTGAGAAGTGGCACAAATCCAATATATCCCCAGGCCGATTCCACGCCAACTAAAGCAAAGGCCACAAGACCCACTCCGAGAATAATTCTAAAGGCCCTTTCAATGGGATGAATATTAGTTTTCATAAAGACTCCTATTTATTTGGTACATGATGATTTTATCGCTCACGACACGAGATGAGACATGATTATAGTCAGGTTATTAGCTGTTTATTTCTGACAAAGGGGACAGTAGTAGGTGCCGCGCTGAGCGAGGAGAATTTTTTTGACCGGCGTCTTTAAACAGAGCTGGCAGGTCTTCTGATAGAACACCACCAAGTGCTGGACCCCCAGGCCTTTCTCGCCACTAGAGTCTCGATAGCCGCCCTGAAAGGTGGTGCCACCGGAGGCGAGAGCGGGTGCCAGTACCTCATGAATCGCTTTAAGAATTTTGGGGAATTCTTCTTTTTTCACCAAGCGACATTTGCGAGTCGGGCGAATGCCGGCGCGAGCACAAATTTCATTGGCGATATAGTTGCCGGAGCCAGCAAAATACTTTTGATCAAGGAGAGTGACTTTTAGGGCGCGTTCGGGAAAACGTTTAATCGATTGAGTCAGATATTCCAGTGTGAAATCCGGATCAGTCAGATCGAGACCGAGCTCGGCGAGTTTTTTTTCGGCCTCAGCTTTGGAGTAATAATACAAGTGACCGAAGCGGCGCGGATCATCGTAGGCCAGGGTGTGATGCTTGGCCTTGAGGGTGAGGTGCGTGTGCTTGCCGGATTTAATTGTTTCACCAATGAGCCAGGTGCCAGTCATGCCGAGATGGGAGAGTAAGTGAGAGCCGTCGTCGAGTATGAAGTCCAGCATCTTGCCTTTGCGTTTGATCGCAATGATGGATTTATTGGTGAGGTCGAGTTCAGTGTGAAGAATGTTTTGTTTGAGCTGAGGAGTCGAAGAAAGAGAGACTATCTTGAAAGGCAGATAGTGGGAGAGTTGGAGGCGGATTGTTTCGACTTCGGGGAGCTCTGGAATGCTGTACCTAACCTTGTAAATTTATAGAGTCGGGAAGAGTGGAAAAAAAGATTTCCCGACTTTTCCCGACTTTTTTAAAATTTATACCACAAAGTTATCCCAATTTAAAATTCCTTAGCTTGATTACATTCCCAAAATCTGTTGAAGTGGAACCATTTCCAAGTTCTTTTCTGATATGACTCATAATCTTTTCAGAAAATTGCTTTTGGTCATCTTCATTACTTTTTGAGTAGTGGTCAGCTAGTTTAAGGTCATGATGCCCAGTCATTGCGAGAACCGCATCTAGGCCTCCTCCAACCTGCCTAGCAAGCTTGGCCATGCCATGTCTCAGGATGTGGGTTCCAGTGTAAGGAACTCCACTCTTTCTTTGGGCTGCCTTATAATTGACCTGTATGGTGCAATAATTAAGTGGCTCGCCCTCAACATGAAAGACATAGTCATTACTTGCTAACCTAAAGGCTTGCCTGTGCTTAAGAATTTCTAGAATTTCATCAGTGATGAATACGGCCCTAGGTTCTCGGTTCTTAGGAAATGGTTTTAACTCAATAAACATCTTACTGCTCATGTCCCAGACACAAGTCTCTTTTATGAGCATTCTTCTGTTTTTTAAATCAACATTTTTCCATTGAATTCCAGCAATCTCGCCAATCCTTCCGGCCGTGAAAAACTGTAATTTGGCAAGGTCTCTATACAGTGGGCGAAGAAAATCAAAAAACAAGAAAGCGTCTTGTAAATTGATCTGCTTCAACTTGTCTGGCAAAGGTTTAATGAAACCTAACTTTCGATGCTTAGGCTTTACCGGACAAGTTAAGGGTAGGGCTTCTTTCTCAAAGTCTTCACTTTGCTTGTACCAATTAAAGATTGTTACAAACATGTTCAGTTCATTATTGAGATTGCACCTGCCTGCTACTCCGCGCCCAGAACCCTGATATTCTTCTGTAGAAAAAAAATCCACCCTGGCCGAAACCCAATCGGTGATCTTTGAAGGTGTAATTTTATCCATTGGAAGATGTTCAAGACTTTCAAGTAACTTATAGCGCCTTATCCAGATTGCTTTTGTAGACGTTGCAAGCAGTGGAAAATGCTTTTTCTGCATAACTTCCCAGACTTCTTTCAGTGTAGAGTAGCTGCTCTTTTCATCTCCTGCCAAAACCTCATTCGATCCATCAAACTTCTTTTGCCATTGTTTAGCTTCAAACAGAGAAACAAAAGTTTTGATGTGAAGTTTACCTTGAATTCGTTTTTCTGCCATGTATTGACCATTTTGTTTGTACTGGTAAATTCCTTTGGTGTTTTTAATCTTTAAATATTTCTCTGATCTGCTCATGTTCATTCTCCTTTCAGCCAAGCAAGAATCTCGCTTGGAATGAACACTAATCTTCCTTTCCT
>JAIFLR010000001.1 GCA_020048985.1 Halobacteriovorax sp.
CACCCGAGGCCAGCGGACATTTTATATTATTTTAGGAGCAATCCTTTTTGTTCATGCTGCGCTCATGGTGACTAAAATACGCGATCAATTCTCGGCTTCAGTTTCTGTTCCCACTGTTAAATCGATAAAAGTTAAATTAGTCCAGGAAGCCCTCAAAGAAATGGCCTTGTCGCAAAGAACTCAAATCGTTCAGTCGGAAGATGCAGAGTCAGTAGAGAAAAAGAAAGACGCTTTTTTAAGTGATAAAGACAGAAGTTTTGACCGTCAGACAGTGTCTAAAAATATTGATAGTTTCAAGCGAGCTGCTTTGGGTGATGCAAGCACCACTAATAAGGCCCAGACTAAAGAGTCTGAAGTGAAAAAGAAAGCTGATTTCAAAGACCTGAAACTTTCAGATTTTGGGATTGCAGCTGGGGAGCCAGCACCTAAGAAAATGGCAAGAGCTCCGGCCAGTGAATCAGTGAAGGGCATGAAAAATGGCGATCCTCTATCCCAGGGTCTGTCGGCAACCAATGATTATGTTGAGGAAGTTACCTTAGGTGACTTTACCCATTTAAATACCGTGGAATATAAGTTTTACGGATTTTACCACCGAATTCGTCAAAAACTCGAGCAGTTTTGGGGCAAGAGTATTCAAGAAAAGTCTGAGGCGATCTTCAGATCTGGAAGACGAATTCCTGCCAGTGAAAATTTAATCACATCTCTTCAGGTTTCTTTGAATGAAAATGGTGAGATTGTTGCCGTAAAGATTCTTGGAGCTTCTGGGGTTAAAGAGTTAGATGATGCTGCTGTTGAATCATTCAATCAAGCTGGGCCATTTCCTAATCCTCCTAAAGAGTTGTTAGTAAACGGAAGAGCTACTATTGATTGGGGATTTGTTGTAAAATCTTAGTGCGGGTTTCTTAGAAGATTCTTTAAACGATCAATTCCTTCCATCACGACATAATCAGACCAAATAGAGTCTAATTCACGAATGGCTTCAACTACCTGAAGGGCAGCTTGATCGCGTGAAATTTTTTGAGTTTCTGCGTATTGAGAAATTGTTTTATTCAAAATTTCAATAACAGGAGAATTGCAAACCTGGTTCAATCTTTCTTCGAAAGATTGGGTAACTTTTTTCTCTTTGCTTTTGATAATGGCAGTATTTAAAAGCTGAATAGATTCCATTAAAAAAATTCCTCAAATCATCAATGTCAGTGGTGTCGCAGTATCTATAAACCCGGGCCGTTCGTAAAGATGGAATTAGAAATATTGGAAAAATTTTAGACTGAATTTCTCTTAAGGCAGTAGATTGCAGGAAGGCCAAATAAAATTTAAAATTTTAATGTGATGCCTTCCTGTTTATGACTTAGTGTGAAGAATTACAAAACTCTTGATATTGCTCTGCTGTTAAAAGTTTATTGATTTCAGTCATATCTTTCGACTTGACTTTAATTAACCACGATCCGTAAGCATCTTGATTTATTTTTTCTGGTGATCCTTCTACATCGCTATTTTTAGCAATAACTTCTCCGGATACTGGCGCATATAAATCACTCACTGATTTAATAGATTCAACAACTCCGAAGGTTGAGCCAAGCTTAAGGTCTGATCCAACCTCTGGAACTTCCACGAAAACGATGTCTCCCAATGCGGATTGTGCAAAGTCAGTAATACCAACAGTAACCGTATCACCCTCGATTAATGTCCATTCATGTTCTTTTGTGTACTTCAAATTTGCTGGGATATTGGTAGCCATTATTTATGTCCTCCGGTTACGAACGGTTTTTTAACTAATTGTGCTGGATACGCTTTACTGCGGATATCGATCAAAAATACTTCATCAGATGGGGCTTTATCAATTTGAATACGGGCCAGGCATATACCTTTGTTAAGAACTACCGACATCGTTCCGCTAGTTACTTGCCCAATTACTTCGTTTTGAGAGTTTAAGACAGGGTAACCTTCGCGAGGGATGCCTTTTTCAAGTTGCAGTTTAACTAATTTGTATTTGGCCGGCTTAGTTTGCAAAGCTTCCTTGCCAATAAATTTTGTTTTTTGTGTTTTAACGGTCCAGCCTAGACCCGCGTCATAAGGATTTACTTCGTCACTAAGCTCATGTCCATAAAGGGGATAACAAACTTCCAGGCGTAAAACATCCCTTGCAGCAAGACCACAAGGGGTCACACCGGCCTTCATGAGCTTTGCCCAAACCAGTTCGCGCCAGAATAACCGGATTTGAACCAATGCTTGATTCAAAGACAGAGTAGTACTCCAAATCTGGAAGTTCATTGACCATTGATTTCAAAGTCTCAAAGGCTTTTGGGCCTTGGAGAGCAAGTAATGAAAAAATATTAGAAAGGTTCGTAAAGGTGCAATCAAATCCTGTTTTTTTAGTTTTCATCCATTCGAAGTCTTTATCGATATTGGAAGCGTTGACACAAATCATAACTCGACCAGGAGCAATTTTATAAACGATTAAGTCATCAACCACGGTCCCGTTTTCGCGGCAAAGTGGAGAGTAGATGGCCTTTCCCTGGGGAGCAGAGAGGATATCATTCGTTACCAGATAATCTGCAAAAGCCTCCGCGTCTTTTCCATCGATGAAAAATTCACCCATATGAGATACATCAAAGACACCAACGCTATTTCTTACAGCCAAAGCCTCATCCTTCACGGATGTATATTGAACCGGCATCTCCCAGCCAGCAAAGGGAACAATTTTTCCACCAAGTTTGACATGCTCATCATACAGATGAGTTTTGAATAATTGTGTCATGCTTATCCTTTAAGTTGATTTTCAGTGGCGGAAATTAGATTTTCGATAAGGGAAACCACAGTCATTGGACCTACTCCACCGGGAACTGGTGTTAAACCACCTGCGACGCTACTAACCTCTGGTGCCACGTCACCAGTTAGTTTTCCATTCACCGTATTCATGCCAACGTCGACCACAATTGTTTTTTTATTGGGATTGAGATGCTTAGGCTGAATAAAGTGAGCTTTTCCAATCGCTGAAATTAAGATGTCTGCGATCTTAGTGATGTCTTCAAGGTTTTTGGTATGTGAATGGGCCAGAGTAACAGTTGCGTTGAAATTGGAGAGCAACATGGAAAGGGGTTTACCTACGATTAAACTACGACCCACGACCACGACATGTTTGCCTTCAAGATCCACTCCATAAAACTTCAGGAGGTGGATGATGCCCTTAGGAGTGCAAGGTATTAATAGTTTGAGATTGGTAGTCCCAGTATAAATATGCTGGGTGTTTAAGCCGTGAAATCCGTCTATGTCTTTAGACGGCAAAATTAAATTTGAAAGGTTTAGCCTTTTTAAATGCTCACTAACAGGAAGCTGAATAATGACCCCATGAATTTTGGGGTCATGGTTTAACTTCTCGATATGAGCGAGAAAATCATGCTCCGAAATATTGGCAGGAAGTTGCAATAAATTGAAAGTCGCACCAACTTCTTCACAGACTTTTTTCTTGTTTCTGATGTAGCTCAAACTTGCCGGGCTATCCCCAACCAAAACGACACACATTGAAGGAACAGTGCCGCGATTTCTTAAAGTTTCACATCGAGACTTTAAGTCCCTTTTCATCTGTTCCACGATAGGAGATGCGGATAGTATTTGTGCTGTCATATTAGGTTGCTAAACTATAGTTGGTGAGATGTAAAAAGTCCTTTATTATTTAAACTTCGTGCAGTATCTCTTGGGAATGAAAACAAAATTCTATATAGGGCTTGGATTGCAACTTTTCGGGCTTATTGCCGTAGGACTTTGTTTTATCTCCGGAGTAACAAATGGAGACTACGGAACGTTTGAATTGGCCCAGTTAGTTATTGGCTCTTTTGCCTTCTACGTTGGAAATTATCTAAAAGGCCGCTCTCTCGGGTAGACGCCACATTCTTTATTCCTGTACAATTTCCGTACATGATTGTTTTAGCTATAGATCCAGGTTCAGTTACCGCCGGTTATGCCCTTCTGCAACAAGAGGGTCGTAAAATTAATTATATAACGTCTGGAATCTTAAAGTTTAATAGCGATGATGAATTTTTAGATAGAGTAAAAGATATTTACGATCAAACTTTTAAACTGGTCGAACTTCATTCGCCTGACGAAATCGCCCTTGAATCTCTTATATTTGTCAAAAGTCCGGCAGCACTTATCAAGTTGGCTCAATCTCGAGGCGCTATGTTGGCAGCATTAACTCAAAAATATCATCAGAAAATTTATGAGTACGCCCCCAATCTGGTTAAATCAACCGTCACGGGGCACGGCCATACCGATAAAGAGGGCATTCAAAAAGTTCTTCAGCAATATCTTGGATTAACAAATTTTAAAACTCACGATGAAAGTGATGCTGTAGCCATTGCTCTTTGTCATTTACTCAACCGTAATGTCCTCAGAGTCAATATTCCCAAAAAGAAGAAACCAAATTCGAAGAAATATGGGAATGGTCTCGCATCAGCATTGGCCCATAAAATTAAGGAAAAGGTCTTATGATCGGATACATATCAGGCACTGTTGTTTATTCTGACTCTCAAAAATCTATCATTCTCACTCCCCAAGGAGTCGGGTACGAAGTCAGTACCTCTACCCCAATGGTTCCAAATCGCGATGTTGCTCTTTATATCTCACATATTATTAGAGAAACGGCTCAGGATCTTTACGGATTTGAGTCTATGGATGACAAAAAATTCTTTGAAATGCTTCTCGATGTAAACGGAATTGGGCCTAAGTCCGCATTTTCTTTAGTGACTCATTTGGGTGTGCAACAAATAATTAGTGCGATCACATTTGATAATACAGATTTGCTTAAATCTGCACCCGGAGTTGGTAAAAAAAGTGCCGAACAGATTGTTCTTTCGTTAAAAGATAAAATATCAAAACTTGAAATTGGCTTCTCTACCCGAGAAAAACCCATTAAAGCTGGGGCGAAAGTTTCAGTTGAAAATCAACATGATGCGATGTTGGTCAAAGAGACCCTCGCAGCATGCCAAGGCTTGGGCTTTAAAGATCAGGACGTTCTCCCCATGATTCAAAAGCACTTACAAAACGGTTTAACTGTAAAACCTGAAGATTTAGTTAAAATGATCCTAAAAGAGTTAAGGTAATTCATGGCCGATAGAATTGTAACTGGCGACGTCACACAAAATGAGCGTGAACAAGAGGCCCAACTGAGACCTCAGAATTTTTCTGAGTTTATAGGACAGAATAAAGTCATCGATAATATTGATCTTATGGTGAAGTCCTCCATCATGAGAAAAACAGCAATGGATCACGTGTTGCTTTCGGGTCCTCCTGGCCTTGGCAAAACTTCACTCGCAATGCTGATTTCAAAAGCCCTGGGTTCTGAGCTTCATTTGGTGTCCGGCCCGGCGATTGAAAAGAAAGGGGATATCGCTGCAGTTCTGACAAATCTTAAACCCAAAGATGTGCTCTTTATTGATGAAATTCACCGGATGCATATTACAGTTGAGGAAATTCTGTATTCCGCCATGGAGGATTTTCGTCTTGATATTTTAATTGGACAAGGAGCCTCTGCTAGGACGATGCAGATTGATTTGGCCCCATTTACTCTCATTGGTGCAACAACACGCTCTGGACTACTTTCGAATCCACTTCGTGATCGTTTCATGGCGCACTTAAACTTTGATTTTTATGAGCCTGAAATGTTGGGTAAAATTCTTATGAATAATGCCCGCAAAATGAATATCGAAATGTCTTCAGAAGCCAAAATGCAAATTGCACAACGCTCGCGTGGAACACCCCGAATTGCCAATCGTATTCTGCGAAGAGTGAGAGATTACGCTTTAGTGAATAAATCTAAACAAGTTGAACTCAAAGAAGTACAGGCAGCTCTAAGTCTTCTAGATATCGATGATCTCGGATTAGATTCCATGGATAGAAAAATACTATCAGTCATGAAAAACTACTATCAGGGCGGCCCAGTCGGTATTGAAGCTCTGGCAGCAACTTTGGGCGAAGATAAACAAACGATTGAAGAGGTTTACGAGCCTTATCTACTCAAAGAAGGCTTAATCTTAAGAACACCTAGAGGAAGAACTCTGTCGGAAAAAGCCCTGAAACAAATCAGTTAATTTAAAGCACTGTGGCTTTTGTTTTATGTTGATGTATACATGGATTGAGAAATGATCCTGATCCAGACCACCTCATGCACTGGAGACAAAATGAATGACGCCAAAGAGATTCTGATTATTGATGATGAAAACGATATTCGTACTTCATTAATAGAATTTTTGGAAGATGAAGGGTACACCCTGGCCCAGGCCGCAAATGGTTTGGCCGGACTCGAATATCTTAGGGCCAATCCCCATCCCAAACTCGTGGTTGTAGATTATATGATGCCGGTAATGGGGGGGGAGGAATTTTGTCTCGTTTGTAAGAATGATGCTCAGTTAAAAACGATACCGATTGCCTTACTTTCGGCGGCCTGTGTTGCCGATAACAAACTTCAGGAGATGCACTTGGCCGGCGTCATTGATAAACCAATTGATATCGATAAATTTTTGGCTTTTGTGGGAAGCCATTGCCGCACAGACTCGTAAAAAACCATTATCTGACAAAAACTATAATCTTTTATACATACAGCACAATTTTCTTTGCTACAAATCTGTAAAATTCGTTTATACTTGACCAGCGTACGACTTATTAGAAGGTTAGCGATGATATATCAACGTACTCTGGCGAAAGAAGTGAAGGTAACTGGGATTGGACTGCATTCAGGTAAGAAAGTTACCATGAAGTTAATCCCCCAGGAATCTGACTTCGGTATTCAATTTATCCGAACCGATATTTCCGGTGCTCAAGCCATGAAGGCCAATGCTTTAACTGTTGGAACGACTGAAAATGCAACGACTCTTGGATCTGGTCTAGAAGCCGTGCACACAGTTGAGCATTTACTAGGTACGCTTTATGGACTTGGTATTGATAACGTCATGATTGAAATCGATGGCCCGGAAGTTCCAATTATGGATGGCTCTGGGGCTTCGTTTGTGTTTCTTCTTAAAGAAACTGGGATTAAAAACCTCAATAAATCTAAGAAATTTCTAGTTATTTTAGACACCGTAAGGGTCGAGAAAGATGGAAAATGGGCTCAATTTGAGCCCCATTCAAACTTATCTATTGATTCAACCATTGTATTTGCTCACCCTATGATTAAAACTCAGCGTTTTGGATTTGAGTTTTCGTGCGAGAATTTTATCAATGATATTGCACGGGCCCGGACATTTGGTTTTGCTCGCGATGTGGATATGCTTAAGCGCAAAGGCCTCATTAAAGGTGGATCCCTCGATAACGCTATCGTTTTAGACGATTACAAAGTGATGAATAGTGAAGGGCTCAGATTTGATAATGAATTTGTCCGGCACAAAATTCTAGATACCATCGGTGACGTGAGCCTTTTGGGCTATGAAATCGCTGGCAAGATTACAACTTATAAGTCGGGTCACAATCTTCATAACCTCCTATGTCGTAAGCTCCTTGAAACACCATCGGCTTATGAAATAGTTGCTGCTTCTGCTCTCAAAGCTGAAGTGCGTGAAGCCCATAAATTACCACAATTTATCTCCGTTTCTCACTGATCTTTTCCCAATCCACAGAGTTTAAGCTAACATGATTTAAACACCATGGAGGGTTTTATGCGTCTATTAATCTTAGGACTTCTTTTTCTGTCATTTAGTGTTCACGCTGCTGAATGGAATGATCTGGAAATGGATCAAAAATATACACTTACTCAGTCGTTTCAGTTGCCTCAAATTGAAAGAAGTGCCTCACTTGTGGATTTTCTTGAAGGCGAAGAAGTTGTATTAAAAGACATTATAGCTCTCGATATGATCAAGGTGATGCTCTTCAAATTTGACTATAAAAATTGTCCTGGTCCTGACATGAAGACTGACATGGAAATCATCCCTGTCAAGAACACAGCTCCCGTGGTAGAGGTTGGGGCACAACTAGAAAAATGCTCATTAGAAATTTTCATTGAGAGTAAAGACTTAATGAGCACAAGTTTTTTTGAATAAGAGGATCTATGAGACTTTCCCAAGGCTACTGGCAAACTTTAAAAGAAACTCCTTCTGATGCAGACATCGTCTCCCAACAACTGATGATGAGAGCGGGTCTGATGTATAAAACCGGTGCCGGACTTTATACATACCTTCCAATGGCGCTCAAATCGCTTAAGAAAATTGAAAATATTATTCGTGAAGAATTAGATAAAATAAATTGTTTTGAAGTTCAAATGCCGGTCATGACTCCAGCAGAACTTTGGCAAGAAACCGGTCGTTTAGAGACGATGGGCGGACAAATGCTAAGGGTAAAAGATAGAGCGGAGAGAGAAATTTGTTTTTCTCCGACCAATGAAGAAACAGTGACAGATCTCTTCCGCCGCACGGTGAGTTCTTACAAACAACTCCCTGTTTGCCTCTACCAAATCAATACTAAATTCAGGGATGAAATTCGCCCACGTTTTGGTTTAATGCGTGCACGTGAGTTCACCATGAAAGATGGTTACTCCTTCCATATGGATAAAGCGTCTTTGGATAAATTTTACGACGAAATCTACATTGCTTATGAAACGATATTCAAACGCTTGGGACTGGATTTTATCATTGTAGAAGCTGACGGTGGAGCGATGGCCGGTGGCGGAGCTAAAACCCATGAATTTCAGGTTGTGGCCGATAATGGTGAAGACTATGTCGTGACAGTGCCTAAGACCGGTTTTGCTGCCAATATTGAAAAAGCCATTACTGTTCGAAAGGACATTGTCTTGGCAGCGGCAGCTGAACTCACAAAGTTTGCGACTCCCAATCAAAAAACATGTGAAGAAGTCTGTACCGTTCACGGCTTTCCCATTACACAAAGTTTAAAATCTTTGGTGATGAATGCCGTCATTAATGGCAAAGATCAATTCTTTATGGTCATGCTTCTGGGAGATGATTCTCTAAACGAAGTGAAATTTAAAAATAAAGTTGCTGCTGAACATATTCGTCCAGCTCAACAAGCGGAACTTGAAAATCTTGGACTCGTTAAGGGTTTCATGGGGCCAACCACTGAAGCCCAAGGCTTTAAAATTATTTACGATGAAGCGATTGATATGAATGCTTCATATGTTGTAGGTGCGAACGAAGTAGACCATCACTTAAAAGGCTTTGTTCCTTCTCGTGATACCAAGCCAAAAAACTTCAGAGCGGACATGAGAATGGCCAAAGAAGGTGACTTTATTGGTGACGATCAGGTCGTGCTTAAAAAAGGAATTGAAGTTGGTCATCACACCAATAATGGGTTGCTACGGCATCGGTGTGACTCGTGTACTCGCTTCAGCTATCGAGCAGAGCAATGACAAGGATGGGATCATTTTCCCGCCTTCTATTTCACCTTATGATCTTTATTTGGGTTACATCGGCAAAACGCCAGAGACTAAAGAAGTAGTTGAAGGCCTCTATTTAGAATTTAAAAAATCTGGATATGACGTACTTTTTGATGACCGACAACTGGGTCCAGGCCAAATGTTTAAGGACGCGGATTTAATTGGCCTACCTCTACGATTAATACTTGGAGAGCGAGACTTTCTGGCGACTGGTGAAATCGAAATTAAAGTTCGGAAAACTGGTGAAACACTAAAAGTTAAAAAAGATGAGCTACTCAAAACGGTAAAAAATAAACTGCAAGAGCTGGGCAAATGGAACTAGATTTCGAACTCATTTTTGGTCTGCATAGTATTGCAGCTGCACTGAAGAACCCCATGCGTATTCATCAGAGGCTCGTTGCAACTGATGAGGGCTTGATGGAGCTTCAGCGCAAGCACAACATTAATCCTAAATCTTTAAACGTAAAAATAGAGATTCTTGCCAGTCATGAATTGCAGGAATCCGCTAAGTTTTTGTGTATGGAAATGGATGTGGAGTTTTTTCGTGTCCCAGGTGGGATCTACTTACAAACGTCTCCGCTTCAAACTTATACCATTCAAGAATTTTTGAAGCGTCCCCAGTCTAAATTACTGGCTCTGGATCAAATTACTGATGTCCATAATGGTGCTGCCATTCTGAGATCGGCATGTTTTTACGGTATTAATGGGGTCTTGATTCCTTCTTCTAAATCCTTTGGATTAACTCCCTCATTTTATAGAATTGCCTCTGGTGCTACTGAGTACGTGAATTTGATACGCGTGAGCTCGCTAAGCAAGGCCGTTACTCAGCTCAATGATGCTGGATATATGACAGTGGGCCTTTCTGAGCATTCTTCAGAAAATCTCACGCAAGAAGATCTACGGGCCCAAAAGAAAATTTGTTTGCTGCTGGGTGCCGAAGAAACCGGATTATCCAACGCTGTCGCCAGACTGGTGCAGAAAAACATGAGTCTTCCCTCTCAGGGCGAGATAAAGTCGCTGAATGTTGCATCAGCTGCTGCCATTGCTATGGAAAAATGTTTTGGCCTGTAGACTAAAAAAGCTTGATTTCGTAACGATCAGCCATTATAAATTCAGACTCATCGATTTACGTTGGTGTTATGGGCTGCTCTAGCTCAGTTGGTAGAGCAACGGTTTTGTAAACCGTAGGTCGCAGGTTCGACTCCTGTGAGCAGCTCCATTTAAATGGCGTGGTTCCCGAGTGGCCAAAGGGAGCAGACTGTAAATCTGCCGGCGTTAGCCTTCGATTGTTCGAATCAATCCCACGCCACCATTTTTTGATGGCGTATTTATTGGTGTTTTTGTTTTTTTTCGACGCGGGTGTAGCTCAGTTGGTAGAGCGCCAGCCTTCCAAGCTGGAAGTCGAGAGTTCGAGCCTCTTCGCCCGCTCCATTCTTTAGTGAATGGAGTTTTTGGATCCTGTTCTACTTTATTCCAGGAAATGTGCTCGCATGGCTCAGAGGTAGAGTACTTCCTTGGTAAGGAAGGGGTCCCGAGTTCGATTCTCGGTGCGAGCTCCACTTTCTTCACTTGGGGCGAGATCAGTTTTTTTTATTGTCAGCGTGGTATAAGGTAGAGCATACTCTACCAGTCAAAAACATAGATACAGGATCACATAACTTTTTGTAAGGAGAAGCCCCATGGCTAAGGAAAAATTTGATCGTAGTAAGCCGCATGTAAACATCGGTACTATCGGTCACGTCGATCACGGTAAAACAACACTTACTGCTGAGATATCGATTCAGCTCCTGAAGAAAAAGCACGTGGTATTACAATTAATACAGCACACGTTGAATATTCAACAGCTAACCGTCACTACGCTCACGTAGACTGTCCGGGACACGCAGATTATGTAAAAAACATGATTACTGGTGCTGCTCAGATGGATGGTGCAATTCTTGTTGTTGCTGCGACTGATGGCCCTATGCCTCAGACTCGTGAGCACATCCTTCTTGCTCGTCAGGTTGGAGTTCCTTCACTAGTTGTTTTCATGAACAAGATCGACATCGCAGATCCTGAGCTTGCTGAACTAGTTGAAATGGAAATCAGAGAGCTTCTTTCTAAATATAAATATCCTGGTGACGAGATACCTATAGTTAAAGGTTCAGCTCTTGCTGCAGTTGAAGGCAAGAACCCTGAGCTTGGCGAAAAAGCTATTATCGCACTTATGGAAGCTGTGGATTCTTATATCCCAACTCCAGCTCGTGACATTGATAAGCCGTTCCTTATGCCTGTGGAAGATGTTTTCTCGATCTCTGGTCGTGGAACAGTTGTAACTGGCCGTATTGAGCGTGGAATTGTGAAGGTTGGGGAAGAGATCGATATCATCGGTATCAAAGACCTTCAGAAGACTGTAATTACTGGTGTTGAAATGTTCCGTAAACTTCTTGATGAAGGACGTGCGGGAGATAACGTTGGTCTTCTTCTTCGTGGTACTAAGAGAGAAGATATCGAGCGTGGTCAGTGTATGATCAAGCCGGGAACTGTTAAGCCTCACTCTAAGTTCCGTTGCGAAGTGTATATTTTGACTAAAGAAGAGGGTGGACGTCATACTCCAATCTTCAAAGGTTATCGTCCACAGTTCTACTTCCGTACTACGGATGTAACTGGTTCAATCACATTGAACGAAGGTATGGAAATGATTATGCCGGGCGACAATACTTCATTTGCTGTTGAGCTTATTGCTCCAATCGCTATGGAGAAGGGTCTTCGTTTAATCATTGCTTAATATGTAATGCACGGGGCCAACCAGGTTTCACTTGGTTGGCCCTTTTTTTTGCTTTTTAAGGGCGTATAGCTCCAACGGTAGAGCGTTTGATTCCAAATCAAAATGTTGAAGGTTCGAATCCTTCTGCGCCCGCCACTTAATAAGTCAATCAAATTCACTTTTTTAGTAGACATAACTCCCATCATTTTGCATAAATGTGTGTTCGTTTACGTTTATATTGAGGTTTATAATGTCTGTGGCTTCCAATGAAGATGGAAAGAAGTGGATTCAATCTACTGTTGCTTTAACTTGTATCCTTTTGGTGTATGTACTAATTAGTTTTTTCGAAAAGCTTGCTGAGTGGTTTGCTTTAGAAACAATGGTTCCATATTACTTCGGAATTACACAATTTGTTTCTGTTGTGATCGGTCTTACGACTTACATAATGGTTTTTAAAAATCCAAACTCATCTGAATTTCTCACTAATGTTTATCAAGAAGTGGTGAAAGTCGTTTGGCCAGATAAACAACAAACTTGGCGTCACACAGTCGTAATTATGATTGCTGTTACGATCATGGGTTTTGTTTTTGGATTTTTTGATTTTGGTGCAAATTTCTTACTCGGTTTGGTTAATAAATAAGGATCTCACTATATGACTGATGCAGCTCCAGAAAAAGTACTTGCCGCAGGAGATACTCCTGATTTCAAGTGGTACATCGTTCACGTCCTTAGTGGATTTGAAAATCGCGTATTAAAAACTCTTAAAGAGCGTATTGTGAATCACAATATGACTGAATACTTTGCAGAAATCATCGTTCCAGAAGAGAGCGTTGTTGCAAATGTAAACGGTAAGAAAAGAACGATGAAGAAGAAATTCTTCCCAGGCTACGTTTTGATTAAAATGATCATGACTGAGAAGACTTGGCACTTAGTAAAAGACACAGACAAAATCACTGGATTCATTGGTGGAACTAAAGATAAGCCAATGCCTATATCTGACGAGGAAGCAGCCTCTATGACTGCTAGCTTGGCTGAAGGCTTCAAGCGTACGCGTTCAGTTGCGAACTTCTCTGAAGGTGATTCAGTTAAGGTTATTGAAGGTCCATTTACTTCTTTCGTTGGAACTGTTGAAAACATTTCTGATAAGGGCAAAGTGAAGGTTCAGGTTTTGATTTTCGGTCGTCCAACACCAGTAGAACTAGAATTCTCTCAAGTAGAGAAGGTTTAATAATAAAAGCGGGAGACCTTAGGGTCGTCGGTACCGCCAGGAGAATTTATGGCTAAAAAAGTCACAGGCTTTATTAAGTTACAGATCGCAGGTGGAAAAGCAAATCCATCACCACCAATCGGTCCAGCACTCGGTCAACGTGGTGTAAACATCATGGAATTCTGTAAGGCATTCAATGCTCGTACACAGAAAGACATGGGAGTTACACTTCCTACGATCATCACTGTGTATTCTGACAGAACGTTCACGTTCGTTACGAAAACACCTCCAGCAACTTATCTATTGAAGGATAAGACTAAGCTTCAATCAGGTTCTAAAAAGCCTGGTCATGAAGTGGCCGGTTCAGTATCTGAAAAAATCGTTTCTGAAGTTGCAAAAGCTAAAGAAGTTGATTTAACAGCTGCTACACATGAGGCTGCGAAGCGTACTATTGAAGGTTCAGTCCGTTCAATGGGTCTTAAACTGGATTATAAGTAATTAACGGGAGATCGAAAGATCGTTTGCACCGGGAGGAAAAAAAATGAAAAAGATATCGCCTAAATATACAGAAGCAGCGAAGAAAGTAGATAAAACAAAACTCTACACTGTAGCTGAAGCTATTAACCTTGTTAAAACTGTTGCATTCGCAAAGTTTGACGAAACTGTTGATTGTGCTTTCAGACTTGGAATTGATCCACGTCACGCTGATCAAATGGTTCGTGGAGCTATTGTTATGCCTGCAGGTACTGGTAAGAAAACAACTGTGGTTGTAATCACAGCTGGTGAAAAACTAGCTGAAGCTGAAAAAGCTGGCGCAGATTTCGTTGGTGGTGAAGATATCATCAACAAGATTGCTGGCGGATGGATGGATTTCGATCGCGTTATTGCTACTCCAGATATGATGGGGAAAATTGGTAAGATCGCTCGTATTCTAGGTCCACGCGGTTTAATGCCAAACCCTAAGCTTGGTACAGTTACAGCTGACGTTGTAAAAGCAATTGCAGAGCAGAAAGCTGGTAAAGTTGAATACCGTGCAGATAAAAACGGTATCGTTCACGTACCAATAGGTAAAAAATCTTTCACTGAAGCTCAGCTTGCTGAGAACTTCAAAGCAGTTTGTGGCGCTATCGTTCGTGCGAAGCCTTCATCTGCGAAAGGGACTTATATTAAGTCGCTTGCTATGAGCACGACTATGAGCCCAGGTGTTAGAATCGACACTGTTGATGCTACTACTGTTTCAGTTTAATTAATTTACGTTGAAGGGGTTGAAGATAGCCGGTTTCTTCTCAATGAAGAGTAAAGCCTGCCGAAACTCCCCTCCATATATTACTAACGGAGGATTTGATCTATGATGACACGTGCAGAAAAAGACGTAGTAGTCACATCAATCAAGCAGATTATCGAGAAGTCACAAGCTGTCTTCTTGACCAACCTCGTAGGTATTCCATCGGTTGATTCGGTAAGAATCAGAAAGAATGTTCGCGAAGCTAAGGGCCATATGGTCATTACTCGTAACACTCTTTTCGCTCGCGCGGCTAAGGGTACT
Source organism: Halobacteriovorax sp. (assembly GCA_020048985.1). Lineage (GTDB taxonomy): Bacteria > Bdellovibrionota > Bacteriovoracia > Bacteriovoracales > Bacteriovoracaceae > Peredibacter. The sequence goes on from JAIFLR010000001.1 coordinate 14,873, forward strand.
TTCGCTGAAGGTCTTCTGGCTGATTTGAAAGGCTCTACAGCAGTAGCTTTCGCTTATGAGGATGCAGCAGCAGTTGCAAAAATCATTAACGATGCTTCTGGAGAATTCACGGATATCGTAACCATTAAGGGCGGTATGCTTGGAACTCAAAAGTTAACAAAAGCGGAAGTTGTGGCACTTGCGAAATTGCCATCACGCGACCAGATGCTTGGAACATTGCTTGCTACATTCAATGCACCAGTATCAGCTTTTGCAAGAGTACTTTTTGCAATACAAGAGCAAAAACAAGGTGGAGCTGCTCCGGCCGCTGCTACTGAAAACGCTTAATTTAAAATTATTATTATTTAGGAGAAATTTATGTCTATTACAAATGATCAACTAATCGAACACGTATCTAAAATGTCAGTTCTTGACCTTGCTAACTTGGTTAAAGAGCTTGAAACAAAATTCGGCGTTTCTGCAGCTCCTGTTGCAGTTGCTGGTGGCGCTGCTGCTGGTCCTGCTGCTGAAGAAAAAACTGAATTCACAGTTATGCTTACTGATAAAGGTGCTACTGCAATTAACGTAATTAAAGAAGTACGTGCTATTACTGGTCTTGGTTTGAAAGAAGCTAAAGATCTAGTAGAAGGTGCTCCTAAGATGGTTAAAGAAGGCGTAACTAAAGATGAAGCTGCTGAACTCAAGAAGAAACTTGAAGCAGCTGGCGCTAAGGTTGAAATTAAGTAATTTAGTATTAAGTCCCTGGGGATTTCGTGGAAGCATACTTCGGTGTGCTTCCATTTTTGCGTTTTAATAGAATATTCGAATTAGTAGAGCTTCCATACGAGGAGTCATTAAATGACAAAAGTATTCGCCCCTAACGAGTGGACACGAAGAAGTTTCAGTAAAAACGACTACGTGATGTCTCCACCGAGCTTGATGAAATTGCAGATCAGCTCGTACGAGGATTTCCTTCAAAAAGATATACCTCCTGCAAAACGTGAAGAGAAAGGTCTCCAAAACGTTTTCAAGGGAATTTTCCCAATCTTCGATTTCAACAAGACAGTATCTTTAGAGTTCGTTAGTTACACACTAGAAGAGCCTAAATACTCAGTAACTGAATGCCGTGCACGCGGTATTTCATATGAATCACCATTGAAGGTGACTGTTCGATTGATCTTTTTTGATCTCACAACTGAGAGAGAAGATGGTCAGCGTACTATTTCATCAATTAAAGAACAGGAAGTTTACCTCGGTAATATTCCTCTAATGGCCCCAACTGGGTCATTCATATTCAACGGAACTGAGCGAGTAATCGTATCTCAGCTTCACCGTTCTCCAGGGATTATCTTTGAGCACGATTCTGGTAAGAAGCACTCTTCAGGTAAGCTTCTTTATTCAGCTCGTATTATCCCTCATCGTGGTTCTTGGTTAGATTTCGAATTTGATCATAAAAACATTCTTTACGCTCGTATCGATCGTAAACGTAAGTTCCACGCTACAGTAATTCTTAAGGCAATGGGCTACTCAGTAGCTGATTTACTTAAAGCATTCTACCCACTTGAGAAAATCAATCTTTCTGAGAAAGGTTACTCTCGTGAGCTAGACTATGAACTGTTAACAGGTGCTCGTATTGATGATGATATTCTTCACCCTAAAACTGGCGAAGCAATCATTAAGAAAGGCAAAAAGATCACTAAGCCTGCAGTTAAAAAACTTCAGGAATCTGGTCTTAAATCTCTTCCACTTAAACTTGAAGAAGTTATTGGAAAAGTTATTGCTGATGATATCTACGACAAATCAACAGGTGAAGTAATCGCTTCTGCTAATGAAGCTTTAACAGAATCTAAGATTTTCGAATTCATGAAAGCTGGAATTAAGTCAGTTGATGTTATCTACATCGATAACGTCAATTACTCTGACCAGATCAGAAATACTCTTTATTTGGATAAAACTCATTCAACTGAAGAAGCTCTAATCAAAATTTTTGAAAGACTTCGTCCGGGTGAGCCTCCAACAATTGAAGCTGCTGAAACTCTTTTCGGTGGATTATTCTTCAATGCTACAAAATACGACTTATCTAAAGTTGGTCGTATGAAGATCAACTACAAATTTGGTCTTGATATCCCAGTTGCTAACACTGTTCTAACTAAAGAAGATATTTTAACTACGGTTAAATATCTGGTTGATTTGAACAACGGTAAAGGTCAAGTCGATGATATCGATCACCTTGGTAACCGTCGTGTAAGAGCTGTTGGTGAGCTTCTTGAAAACCAATTCCGTGTTGGTTTAGTAAGAATGGAGAGAGCGGTTAAAGAAAGAATGTCGATTCAAGAACTCGACACAATGATGCCGCACGATCTAGTTAACCAAAAACCTGTAGCTGCAGCGGTTAAGGAGTTCTTCGGATCTTCTCAATTGTCTCAGTTCATGGATCAAACAAATCCACTTTCTGAAGTAACTCACAAACGTCGCCTTTCTGCCCTAGGCCCAGGTGGTCTAACAAGAGAGCGCGCAGGGTTCGAAGTACGTGACGTTCACGCAACTCACTACGGACGTATGTGTCCGATTGAGACGCCAGAGGGACCAAATATTGGTCTTATCACTTCACTTGCTACTTACGCTAAAGTTTCTGAATACGGATTCATTGAAACTCCTTATAGAGTTGTGAATGAAGATCGTTCTTTAGAGAAAAAAATCAAGTACTTCTCTTCTTTCGAAGAAGAAGGAAAAATTATCGCCCAAGCCGACAAGCAATTTATTAAAGATGGCAAAGTATCAGGCAACTTAATCGCTGCTCGTAAGCAGGGTGAACTTGCTCTAGTTGATGCCACTGAAGTTGACTTGATGGACGTTTCTCCATCTCAGATGATTTCGATCGCTACATCATTAATTCCGTTCCTTGAGCACGATGATGCTAACAGAGCTTTGATGGGTTCAAACATGATGAGACAGGCAGTACCTGTTGTGAAAACTGATGCTCCACTAGTTGGAACAGGAGTTGAATCAACTGTTGCTCGTGACTCTGGTGCGATTTTGTTCGCAGGCCACGACGGTAAAGTAATCTTCGTTGATTCTAACCGTATCGTTATCCAGCGTGACAATTTCAAAGATGAAGAATCAGGCGTAGATGTTCATAAACTCGTTAAATACCAGCGTTCTAACCAGAACACTTCTATTAACCAGAAAGCTTTGGTTAAAGAAGGCGATATCGTTCACGCAGGTGACGTAATTGCAGATGGTCCAGCTACTCAATTTGGTGATCTTGCTCTAGGACAAAACATCCTCGTAGCGTTCATGCCTTGGGGTGGTTATAACTACGAAGATTCAATTCTTATAAACGAGAAGATTCTTGCTCAAGATGTATTCACTACAATCCACATCGAAAACTACGAAGTGGAAGCTCGTGATACTAAACTTGGTAAAGAAGAGATCACTCGCGATATTCCAAACGTTTCTGAAGAGGCCCTTAAAGACCTTGATGAAGCTGGTATTATCCGTGTTGGTGCGATTGTAAAAACTGGGGACATCCTGGTTGGTAAGATCACTCCAAAAGGTGAAACTCAACTTTCTCCGGAAGAAAAACTTCTTAAAGCTATCTTCGGTGATAAAGCTGGTGACGTTAAAGATACGTCTCTTCGCGTTCCTTCATCGGTTCGTGGAACAGTTATTGATGCTCACGTCTTCACTCGTGAAGGTGTTGAACTTGATGCTCGTTCAAAAGCGATTATTGAAAAAGAAACAGCTCTTGTTCGTCGTGATGAAAGCATTGAGATTAAAGCTATCCAGCGTTCAGCAATTAAGAAAATTGCAGACATGCTTGGTGGAGCAACAATCGAAGATAAACTCGTTTCTGAAGATGGTTCAACAGAACTATTGAAGAAAGGAACTAAAATTACAGATGAAGTTCTCTATTCAATTCCTTTCGAATTGATTGGTTACCTTCCTCTTAAAGCTGACCTGGAAGAAAAACTATCTGAGTACTTTGCTGATATTCGTAACCGTGTGAATCGTGTACGTGCAAAATCAAACGAAGAGATCGCTAAACTTCACAAAGGTGACGAGCTTCCTCCTGGTGTTATTAAGAAAGTTGTCGTTTACATCGCCATTAAGCGTAAGCTTCAGGCCGGTGATAAAATGGCGGGACGTCACGGTAACAAAGGTGTTATTTCACGAGTTCTCCCAATGGAAGATATGCCGTATATGGCCGATGGTACTCCAGTAGAAATCGTATTGAACCCACTAGGGGTTCCTTCACGTATGAACATTGGACAGCTATTTGAGCTTCACTTAGGTTGGGCTGGTCGAGGTCTTGGAGACAAGATTCGTTACATGATGGAACAGCAAATGGAGCTCCATCGTATTAAGGATCTAATTTCTAAAATCTACAAAACTCCAGAGACTGATGCTTGGTTGAAAAAAGCTTCAGATGCTCAAGTTAAAGAGTTGGCAGAAAAACTTCAAACAGGTGTGAGATTCTCATCTCCAACTTTTGATGGTGCTACTGAAGAAGATATTGAAGAGATGTTTGATCTTGCTGAACTTGATCGTTCAGGTAAGACAACACTATTCGATGGTATCACTGGTGATGCTTTCTCAGAAGAAGTGACTGTTGGTTCAATGTATATGTTGAAACTTCACCACTTGGTTGATGAGAAAATTCACGCACGTTCAACTGGACCTTACTCACTCGTTACTCAGCAGCCGCTTGGTGGTAAAGCTCAGTTCGGTGGTCAACGTCTCGGAGAGATGGAAGTGTGGGCCCTCGAAGCTTACGGTGCCGCTTATACTTTACAAGAGTTCCTAACTGTTAAGTCAGATGACGTAGTAGGAAGAACTCGTATGTATGAGTCAATCGTTAAAGGTGAGCAGGTTCTTGAACCTGGTCTACCGGAATCGTTCAACGTTCTTATCCGCGAACTTCAAGCGCTTGCTCTTGATGTGAAGCTTGAAGAACCGAACGTAGAGAACATTCTTTAATTTTTAGAACAGGCGAGGCTCAATGAAAGATTTATTAAATTTTTTCGATAAACCAAAAGATCCTGTCAGCGTTCAGGCCATTTCTATAAGAATGGCCGCTCCTGATACGATCCGTGAATGGTCGTTTGGTGAAGTTAAAAAACCAGAGACTATTAACTACCGTACTTTCAAACCTGAAAGAGATGGTCTTTTCTGTGCCAAAATTTTTGGACCAATCAAAGACTATGAGTGTATCTGCGGTAAGTACAAGCGTATGAAACACAGAGGCGTGGTTTGTGAGAAGTGTGGCGTTGAAGTTACACTTTCTAAAGTACGTCGCGAGCGTTGCGGACATATTGAGCTAGCTTCTCCTGTAGCCCATATCTGGTTTCTTCGTTCACTTCCTTCGCGTATTGGTGCTCTTCTTGATCTTTCTTTGAAAGATCTTGAAAGAATCCTTTATAACGAAGCATACATCGTAACTTCTTCAGCAACAGCTGAAGCAGAAGGTGGATTAGACGTTGGTTCAATTCTTTCTGAGCAAAGATATGCTGAACTTAAAACTGCCAATATCGACTTTAAGGCCGGTATGGGTGGCGAAATAGTTAAAGATCTTTTGGCCAAAGTAGACTTGGATATCCTGAACAAGGAACTTCGTCGTGGCCTTCGTGATGCAACAACGGATCTTGGTAAAGCTAAAATTATCAAGCGTCTTAAAGTTGTTGAATCACTTCTTAAATCACCAAACAGACCTGATTGGTTCATGATGGATGTTATTCCGGTTCTTCCACCGGATCTTCGTCCACTAGTTCCTCTTGAGGCTGGTCGTTTTGCTACTTCAGATCTTAACGACCTTTACCGTCGTGTGATCAACCGTAACAACCGTCTTAAACGCCTCAAAGAATTGAACGCTCCAGAAATCATCATCCGTAACGAAAAGCGTATGCTTCAAGAAGCTGTTGATGCTCTCTTTGATAACGGTCGCCGTGGAAAAGTTTTCACAGGTGCTAATAAGCGTCCACTTCGTTCACTTTCAGATATGTTGAAAGGTAAGCAAGGTCGTTTCCGTCAGAATCTACTTGGTAAACGTGTCGACTATTCTGGTCGTTCGGTTATTGTGGTTGGTCCTTACTTGAAACTTCACCAGTGCGGTCTTCCTAAGATGATGGCACTCGAGCTTTTCAAGCCTTTCATTTACAATAAATTGATCGAGAAAGGTCACTGTACAACTATTAAAGTTGCAAAACGTATGGTTGATCAGCAGAAGCAAGAAGTTTGGGATATCCTCGAGGACGTTGTTCAAGAGCATCCAATTCTTCTTAACCGTGCACCTACTCTTCACAGACTTGGTATTCAAGCTTTTGAACCAATCCTTATTGAAGGTAAAGCTATTCAACTTCATCCGCTCGTTTGTACAGCATTCAACGCTGACTTTGACGGAGATCAGATGGCCGTTCACGTTCCTCTATCTCTTGAAGCTCAGATCGAGTGTCGTATTCTCGCTATGTCGACAAACAACATTCTTTCTCCGAAAGATGGTACGCCAATTATCGTTCCTTCACAGGATATCGTTCTTGGTATGTACTATATGTCACGTGTGCGTCCGTTCGCTCGTGGTTACAACAAAGTGTTCTCTTCTAAAGAAGAAGCTCAATTTGCTTACCACACCAACAATCTTCACCTTCAGGCTCCAATTAAGATCCGTCTTAATGGTAAATTGATTGAAACAACTGTTGGCCGTACATTCGTCTACGATGTAACTCCTAAGTGTCTTGATTACGAAGTAATCAACAAGATCCTTAACAAGAAAGAACTCGCAAAACTTATCGACCTTGCTTACCGTAAGGGTACAGAGAAAGACACAGTGCTTTTTGCTGATGCTATTATGAAAATGGGTTATGAGTATGCTACTAAAGCGGGTATCTCAATCAACATCAAAGACATGGTTATTCCTAAAGAGAAGCCACAGATCATTGATACTGCTCAGGCAGAAGTTGATAAGATCACTAACGAGTATAACGAAGGTTCAATTACCAACGGTGAGCGATATAACAAGATCGTCGACGTTTGGGCTCAAACCAACGAAAAACTTTCTAAAGTGTTGATCTCCAACCTTTCAACTGCTGACTTCGTTTCTGAGAACGGAAAAGAATCACTTAAAGCTCCTTCATTCAACGCTATCTTCATGATGGCCGATTCGGGTGCCCGAGGTTCTAACGTTCAGATTCGTCAGCTTGCTGGTATGAGAGGTCTAATGGCCAAGCCGTCAGGCGAGATCATTGAAACTCCAATTACTTCAAACTTCCGTGAAGGTCTTACCGTTCTTCAATACTTCGCTTCTTCCCACGGTGCTCGTAAGGGTCTAGCAGATACAGCTCTTAAAACAGCTAACTCTGGTTACCTTACTCGTCGTCTTGTGGACGTAGCTCAGGACGGTATTATTCGTTCTACTGATTGTGATTCTCAAGACGGAATTATTCTCGTTTCACGAGTTGAAGCTGGAGAAATTGCAGAGCACGTAGCAAGCAGAGTTCTTGGACGTGTATCTCTTGAAGATCTTAAAGGTAAGAAAGGGAACACTCTTTTCCCTAGAAACCATATTTTCACAGAAAAAGATGTTGCCGTTATTACAGCTGAAGAAGTGGATCAGATCAAAGTTCGTTCTGTACTAACTTGTAAAGAGAAGTACGGATATTGCGCACTTTGTTTTGGACGCGATCTTTCACGCGGTAAGCTGGTGTCTCAAGGTGAAGCAGTTGGTATTATCGCTGCCCAATCAATTGGTGAACCAGGTACTCAGTTAACCATGCGTACGTTCCACATCGGTGGTACAGCGACTGCAGGAGCTCAAGTTAACAAAACTGAAGCTAAGACTGCTGGTAAGCTAGTATTCGAAAACGTTAAGACTGTTGGTCGTGATGACGGTTCATTCGTTATTATGAACAAAACAGGTGAGATTATCATTAAGACGGACGCTGGAGCTGAGAAAGAGCGTTACCCTGCAATTTACGGTGCAACTATCTTCTTCAAAGATGGTCAAGCTGTAGCAGTGGGTGACAGAATTCTCGAGTGGGATCCGTTCGCAATGCCAATCATGACTGAAGTTTCTGGAACAGTTAAATACGAAGACCTTGTACAAGGTGCTACGTATACAGAAGTACTTGATGCTGTAACTGGTCTCTCTCACCGAGTGATCATTGAAGCTAAAGGAAAAGAAGATATTTCTAAGCAACCACGTATTCTTATCGTGGACGATGCGGGTAACCCTATCATCGTTCCTGGTACAAAACGTATTGCCTCTTATTCATTACCTGTTGGTGCGAACGTGGTAGTAAATTCGGGAGATAAAATCGATGGTGGATTTGTTATCGCCAAAGTTCAACGTGAGTCGACGAAAACGAAAGATATCACAGGGGGTCTACCTCGAGTTGCAGAACTTTTCGAAGCAAGAAAGCCTCAGAACTCTTCACAGATCGCGGATATCGCAGGAAACATCGAGTATGGTCCTGAAGTTCGTGGATCTCGTAAGATCATCATTAAGCCAGAAGATGGTTCAGACCCAGTTGTCTACACTATCCCTAAAGGCCGTTATGTGATCGTTAACGAGGGAGATTATGTTCGTCCGGGTGACCAAATCATGGATGGACCTACTAACCCGCATGATATTCTACGTGTTCTTGGTGAGAAAGCGGTTGCTCGTTATATCACTGATGAAATTCAAGAAGTTTATCGCCTTCAAGGTGTTAAAATCGATGATAAACACATTGAAGTTATCGTTAGCCAAATGTTGAAGAAAGTTGAGATTACATCACCAGGTGATTCAGTTTTCGTTGAAGGTGATTCAGTTACTAAAGCTGAGTTCGCTAGAGAAAATGAGCGCTTGATATCTGAAAACCTACAGCCTGCTGGAGCGAAACCATTGCTTCTTGGTATTACAAAAGCTTCATTAACGACTGAGTCGTTCTTGTCTGCTGCGTCATTTCAGGAAACAACTAAGGTTCTTACTCAAGCAACACTTGAAGGTAAAAAAGATATTTTGTTGGGTCTTAAGGAAAACGTATTGATGGGCCGACTGATTCCAGCTGGTACTGGGATTCCTCGTTACAAGGAATTTCAAGCAGATGTGGTTACAGAAGAGACTCCATTCAATATGAATTTGTAGTAAATAATTAAAACTTGAATTAGCCAGTGCATTCTGTTAAATACACTGGCTAATCTCTAAAACTTGTAAGGAAACTAGGTATGCCTACTATTAACCAACTAGTGAGAAAAGGTCGCGATTTACAAAAAACGAAGACCAAATCTCCAGCTCTTGAGGGTTGCCCTCAACGTCGTGGTGTTTGTACTCGTGTTTATACAACTACTCCAAAGAAGCCAAACTCGGCTCTTCGTAAAGTATGTAAAGTTAAACTCACTAGCGGATATGAAGTAATTTCTTATATCGGTGGTGAAGGTCACAATCTTCAAGAACACAGTATTGTCCTACTTCGTGGTGGTCGAGTAAAAGATCTACCAGGTGTTCGTTACCATACTATCCGTGGTGCTCTCGATGCATCTGGTGTTGAAAAACGCCGTAAGCGTCGTTCACATTACGGCGCTAAGAAACCGAAGAAATAATTAAAGGGTAATATATGTCACGTAAACATCAAGCTCCACAAAGAGAAGTACTCCCTGATCCAAGATACGGGGATATCCTCATCACTAAAGTAATTAACTCTTTAATGTATGATGGAAAAAAATCAACTTCTGAGTCAAACTTCTACCAAGCACTAGACTTGGTTGAGAAGAAAACTGGCGAAGAAGGGATTAAAGTTTTCAAAAAAGCTATGAACAACATCAAGCCAGCTGTTGAAGTTAAATCTCGCCGTATTGGTGGGGCAACTTACCAGGTGCCTATAGAAGTTCGTCCTAACCGTAAGCAGTCTCTTGCTATCCGTTGGTTGCGTGATTACTCACGTACTCGCGCTGGTAAGAACATGGTTGAAAGAATTGCAGACGAGATTATCGATGCAGCTAACAACCGCGGTGGAGCTGTTAAGAAACGTGAAGACGTTTACAAAATGGCTGAGGCAAACAAGGCTTTCGCTCACCTTAAATGGTAATTTTTTAAGTTATCAAAAGGCCATCTTAGGATGGCCTTTTTTTTTGCAAAAAAACCATTGAAAAAATCCGCTTTAAGACCGATTCTAGGCGACTAAACAGAACGACGTTAATAAGAGACACCTTCAGAATGAAATCTACCGAGATTCATAGAGTCCGTAATATTGGAATCATGGCACATATTGATGCCGGTAAAACGACAACTACTGAGCGTATTCTCTTCTATACTGGTAAAAACTATAAAATCGGCGAAGTCCACGAAGGGACTGCAACGATGGACTGGATGGTTCAAGAGCAAGAGCGTGGAATCACCATCACCGCCGCCGCTACAACTTGTCTGTGGAATAATGCCGTCATTAACATCATCGATACCCCGGGACATGTAGACTTCACCATTGAAGTAGAGCGCTCTCTGCGCGTCCTCGACGGCGCTGTGGGCGTTTTCTGCGCCGTGGGCGGAGTTGAGCCTCAGTCTGAGACAGTTTGGGGCCAGGCCGACAAATACAATGTTCCTCGAATAGCCTTCGTTAACAAGATGGACCGCACTGGTGCCGACTTCTTAAGTGTTATTACTGAAATCCGCGAAAAGCTTGGCAAAAAAGCCGCTGCTATCCAGATGCCCATTGGATCTGAAGAAACTTTCACTGGTATGATTGATTTGATTAACCTTAAGTCTATGACTTGGGTAGGAAATGATCAGGGTGCTAAATTTGAACTAAATGATCTCACTGGTTCTGAACTAGATGAGGCAAAATTATATCGTGACGAACTTCTAGAAACTCTCGCTGACTTCGATGATGAATTGGCCGAAAGTTACCTTGGTGGAAATGAAATTTCTGCAGAAAGGCTGGAGCAAGTTATTCGCAAAGCCACCATCAAAGATGGGTTTATTCCTGTTTTATGCGGGAGCGCTTTCAAAAACAAAGGCGTTCAACCACTTTTAGACGCCATCGTAAAATACCTTCCTTCTCCACTCGATAAGGGTGAGATCAAAGGTCACGATGCTAAAAATGTCGAAGAAATCATGACGAGAAAGCCAGATGAAACGGATTTATTTAGTTCTCTCGCCTTCAAGATTTCATCGGATCCGTTCGTTGGTCAGATTACTTACCTGCGCATCTACTCAGGTGAAATGACGGTTGGCTCTCATGTTTATAATCCGCTTGAGAAAAAGAAAGAGCGTATTAATAAGATCCTTCAAATGCATGCCAACAAGCGAACTGAGCTTGAAAGTGCATCGGCGGGAGATATTGTTGCTGTTACTGGTTTGAAATTTACCACTACAGGGCAAACACTCTGTGCTGAACATAAGCCAATTATTTTTGATCTTATGGAATTTCCTGAAACGGTAATTTCTATTGCGATTGAGCCCAAAACCTCAGCAGATGAAGAAAAACTCCAGAAAACTCTCGATTATTTGAAAATCGAGGATCCATCTTTTAACTACAGAACCAATAAAGAAACAGGACAACTCCTAATCTTCGGAATGGGTGAGTTGCACTTAGATATTATTACTGACCGTCTTGAGCGTGAGTTCAAAGTGGGCGTTAATAAAGGGAATCCTCAAGTTGCCTACCGTGAGTCGATTAAAGGTCATGCTTCTGCAGAACATACTTTTCAACGAGAAGTAGCAGGCAAAGGTCAATTCGGCCAAGCCACAATCTCTGTGGAACCAATTGAAAACAGCTTAGAGATCAAAGTCGACTTTAAGAAAAAAGAAAAAAGTATCCCTGAGGAAATCTATGAAGCCATTAAGCGTGGTGTTCAAGATGCTGCTCCCGGCGGAGCTATGGCAGGCCACGCTCTCATAGGCGTAAAAGTCACAGTTGACTCAGTCGAGTACAGAGAGGCAGAAGCTAACGATGTTGCCTATACCATTGCAGCCTCTATGGCTTTCAAAGAAGCCTGCCAAAAAGCAGGACTTGTTTTGATGGAGCCAATTATGGCCCTAGAAGTAACCACTCCAAGTGATTTTTCTGGCGACGTAATCGCAGATGTAAACGCTAAACGCGGACGCATCTTGGGAATTGATCCCAAACACAACAAAGATGTGCTAAAAGCCGAAGTACCTCTTTCAGAAATGTTCGGTTACAGCACCCAACTTCGTTCAAAAACTCAGGGGCGCGCTAGCTTTACATTAACATTTAAACAGTACGAACCATTAACCCATAATCAAGCAAAAGAAATTCTACAGAAGCGTGGAATTTACATCTAGAGGAGTAATCAGATGGCTAAGGAAAAATTTGATCGTAGTAAGCCGCATGTAAACATCGGTACTATCGGTCACGTCGATCACGGTAAAACAACACTTACTGCTG
>JAIFLR010000071.1 GCA_020048985.1 Halobacteriovorax sp.
AAAAGAAAAAAAACAATTAAAATAAGAAATATGATTTTTAGCTTACTTTTATACTGAATTTCATTGAGCGACTGAATTTCCGTGGCCGTTGCCATTATTCGACTCCCTCAGGAGAGATTGAGCTGTAATGAATGCCATGAAACTTGCCCTGAAGCATATTGGTGTCGGCGTTGCGCTTAACTTCTAGTGAAGAGATACGAAATTTCTCTCGAGAAATCATTGTTGTAAAAATATTTACGAGCTCATCGGTAGAGACGTTACTGAAAGCAAAATTCGCTTCAGATTTCATCACGTAGCTTGAAATTGATTCGCTAGTGAAGTCATTCACCTGTATTTTTGAAAGATCAACTGCCATGGATGAGAGAAGACTTGAAAGACGTGAAGTCATCATAGACTGACTATCAATAGGATTTTGAGAAAAAACCTGGGGCGTAATTTCTTGCAAGCCTTGGCTCTGCCCAATAATTTCATTGGCCTTAGACACAATTGAAGTTCTCATGGCCAAATCAGCTTTAAAATTATTGTTTTGCCAATAGATCACGCTTAACCCCAAAAGTGGTAGGGCAAAAATCAAAAGGATCACGATACCTTTAAAGAGTTTCTGCTGTTCTTCCTCAAGACTGTTATAAAAATCTTGAATGGGATTATAGTTTGGAGTTCGTTTGAATTTATCAATACGATCAAAAACCGCCTGGTCAATTCTTCTGAAGAATGGGAGTGATTTAAGTTCTTCCATACTAGTTGTCCGTGGCTTTTAGTGTTAATTGAAGTTTTGTCTGATCAATTTCAACGAATACGTCTTTAAGAGTTGATCTCTCAAACTGTGCCTTTAGATTATTCAAATCACCAGCAGCTTCGGCCGTAAACACTGCTTTAATTTCGCCAAAATCAGAACTGCTAAATTCAATCAATGTGGCCTGTGTTGAAGAGGCCAGCTGGCTAATGATAACGAGGGGAGAGAGAGCCTTAATTTCAATCGCAGATTGCATCGTTGAAATTTCCTGACGAATTCCCCGCTGACGCTTATTCAATGAATCCAGTACGGGCTTGGGATTCTGGGCAATTGATCTTCTCAAGCGACCACTAATGCTCAAGACATCACTTTTCATGACTGTGTTGAGTTTTAAGTTCACAAATTTAACATCACGTTCAATAAAAAATCTTTCCGCGAGTAGTGAAACCAGGAGAACGGCCGCTACGGCTGCCACTCGAATACCAAGGAAGGCAAATGAGTGAAGAGGGATTTCTGCTGCTGAAGCCTGAGCAAATTTACCTGTGAGAAAATTGATGAAACGATTTTTACGTTTCATGCCAATCGTCATCATATTTGCGAGCGCATACTTTGATTTGTTTTTTGGATTCAAATCAATCTTTTCACCGTCAACCTTATCAAATGTCTCCAGGAGCACAACTTTGACGTCGATTTTTTCAGTTAAATAATTCGCAATGTTTTTAATATTGGAAGTTCCACCGGTAATGTAGATGTGCTGAATTGAGAGACCATAGTTAACTTTTAAACCAATCTTCCAGCGGGAAAAGTCAGCAATAAGAGGGGCCAGTGTTTTATCCATTGCAGTGGCAAAATCTTTTTGTGCTTGATCTACTTCATCAAACTGAGTTGAAGTTAAAAGAAAAGCATTCTGATGCTTATAGAAGATGGCTTCATCAGGATCGATCTTATAAGTCTGAGCAATCATTTCGTTGATGTCAGCTCCACCTAGGTAACTGGTGTGAGAAATAATAAGACGAGAATTGTAGAAAAAATACGCTTTGGTTGTTTTATGGCCAATGTCCATGACACAAAATGGTCCGGCGATAGCGTTTTGATTAAAATAATTTTCAACCGTACTTGCTTCCGAAGTAAGAATATTAGGAAGAGCATTCTTTTCTTTATAAGCGTTGTAATAAGTTTCAAAATTTGATTCACGCAACAAATCCACCAAAGCAAAATGTTGAGATTTTGCCGGCTCCATTCTATAGGCGTAGTGAATTTCACTCAAGGCGAATGGTATATCTTCTTCAAGCTGAAAGGGGAGCATGAGCTCAGCTTTTTTCTTGCTCTTAACGGGAAGAGTAAGAAAACGCGTTGTGAGCATTTCATTATCGGCCTGGAAAATAATTCGGGTGTCAGCTCGAGCAGTTGTATCAATGATGTCCTGAACAATCGCGACATGGGCATCAAGCGCGGAGAGCTCAGAGTGGTCACTCATGTAGTCACGCACAATGATTTCACTCATCTCAACGTGATTAACTTTCCGTTTATCAACGAAAGAGGAAATATATTTTACACTATAAGATCCGACATCAATGGCCAATACATGCATATAGTTATTTTAACTGATCTTTTTGGGATTAGCCTAGCAAATAGCTTAATTGATTTGGAGTTCGATAATTCTGGGCTCGAGTAGTTGAGTGCTTTTGTTTGCGTCTCCCTCAGTCCGCTTCTTGTACTCTTCGTCGGTTTCGTCAGGCTTTTTGGGTGGTTTAGTGGCGCCAGCAGCACCATTGGTTTCTTGCTTAGGCATGTAGACGTAGGCAACGAGAGTGTAGGTCGAGCGATTCTTTAAACCTTCTGCCACAACCTTAAAGAGGTTTGGATTAGATCCAAAAGTGACTCCGGCCTTAGTGAATTTTTCAATGCGCTCGTTAAAATCGGTCTCATTCATGAGCCGCTCAACATCAACCACCCATTTTCTAAAGTCATCAATGGTGTTAAAGAATTTTGGCTGCTCAGGATTGTCCCGATATTCAAAAAATGACTTGATACTATCCTCGTCGATAGTAGGAATAAGGATGCGAAGCATGTTCGCGGTTAGTTTATTAAGGTCAATCTGGGCCGAGGGGTAAACGCTGAACTCGTTTTTAATCAGTTCAATCAACTCATCATTCCAGCCGGGAATTGTATAAAGTTCACTGGCCGAAGACAGGGGACCATACTTGGGTGTGAGAGGAATTCTTTGGTAAGTGGAATCTGCTTCTCCGGCCATGGGGTCAGTTAACAAACTGCCATAATCAGAAATATAGAATTTTAAATTGGAGACGAGTTGTTGGTAATTAATATTGGCATTTCGGTCTTCAAAGGCTTCGTCTTTTTCTTTTTTTTCATCTACCAGACGTTTCAAAATGTAGTACAGAGATTGATCGACAGAAACGTTGTTTTGAATCGCCGTAGGGCTTGCATCCACGATCCCATCATTTGGATCGTCTTCTTCGGTGTCCCCTTCAGCAGGAGTTTTTTTCTTGGCAGTATCAAATCTTAGGAGGTTTAAATTCATCCGGTTTGAAATATTAGTCACAGTGACTCTGAGACTTCCTTCTAAAAGTGAATCTTCCGTGAATTTCTCCACCGTTGCTTTAACGGCGGCATTGGCACCCGCACCTATTGGAATTGGGAAGATAAAAGGGACTTCCCAGAGCTGGTTTAAAAGTTGTGGGGGGACTTGAGATTTTGCAGCGGAGTTACTTTCGAGTTTATTGAATGCTTCTTTATAAAGTTTCAGACGTGTCATCGCCATCTGAAGCCCCGATTCGGCCAGAAGTTTTGCCTGAGATCTATCCATTACGTTTGTCGCCTTGATCCGGGAAATTTTACTTTCAAAAGTAAATTCACCATAAATGGCCATAAGAAGAATGATGGCCGTCATGATCATCATGAGGGCAACACCACTTTCATTTTTAAGGATGACTTGTAAGTCCTTTTTCAATTTGTATCTCCGTCATCTGTTCCGGTGGTATCACCACCATCTGCCCCGGCAGTTGAGCCAGCAGCCGTTCCAGCAGCGGCTCCAGCTGCTGTGGGTGCAGGGGCCGCAGTGTCTTGAGGAACTTCCATCGGCCAGTGATTTCGATAAATTCTTGAAATGGAGCGCTTATAACCGGTGGAATCATACCAGGTAATCAAAAGTCTTACTCCTCGAAGTAAACTTTCTCCACCAGCAATGGAAGTCAGACTGGTTTCCCACTTGCGGCTGGTGATGTTCCAATACTGAAATTCAAGACTTTCGACATTTTCCAGCAAAACGGCCGCTTTCACATGCTCGACATCTTCCGGGTCTATTCTTTTGTCATCATAGGGATCATCTGCAGAGTAATAACGAACCAGAGTTTTAAGACCCGGGGGTATTTCAGCACTTTTTTCTTCATCATTGTCGTCACGCTTAAGGGCCTCTCCCAGAGAATAGCGAACCCAGGCAAAATGAGATTGTCTTGTGTTCTCCATTTTACGGCGATTGGATGAAGTGAAAAACTCAAAGATTGTTTTTTCTGGAGAATAAAAACGGGGAATTGGTAAACCTTCGCGGCTGACTGAACCGAAGTGCTGATTCTGCTCAAAACGCTGAATCAGACGCTGGTAATATTCCTGAAGATGAGGACTGACAGGAGTCGCGGGGGCGATTTGTTTGCCGGTATTATCATCTCGTCCATCAGCATCCCGGTCATTTGAATTACCAAATTGGTCAGCGGATGAAAGGTTAAGCACTGATGAAAAATAGAGGGGAGAGTAAATCTGGGAGAAGTCCCACTCAAAGCGGCTCAGGGCCGTTTCAATTTGCAGGTTGTTTTTGTTCAGGACCGTAGTACGGTCCATCGTATCTGCGGCATTTTGGGTAATAGAAACCACTCCCATAGTCATGAAGGCCAGGATGGTTATGGCAATGAGGATCTCAATTAATGTAAAACCTCGGTTATTAGAAACCGATGTTAAGCTGAATCTTTTCATTATAGTTTGTAAGCCATGTTGCCAGCGAATAGCTGTATTTGGTTTCTTTATTTGTCACAGTCACTCGTGCCTGCCAGACAATCTTTTCAATATTTTTTTTGAGTTCTTCAAAAACCATTTTTTCCAGGCCGGCGTTTCTCTGGCCTGCATTACCTTGGTTCATGTAATTGCCTTCATAGGCATCTTGACCTTCCTCGCTAACGCCATCTTTTTGTCCAAAAAGCTGAGCGAAGTCAGGAATCGTTAATTTTTTAATCTCCAGAGTATACTCGTAGCCTTTGAGGTCATTTTCTTCAAACGTTTTAGTTTCTTTGAGGCCATTGGCCATGTTTTGAAATTTAGGGGGATCAAGATAAAGCTCATTGATCTTTCTTTCACACAACTGCTGGAGCATGAGCTGTTCTTCAGAAAGCTGGGAGTCTGAAACGTTGTAGCCTTGGGCGGTAAGAAAAGCAGTTACAAAAAAGGCAAAGAGAGTGATAGCAATCAATACTTCAATAAGCGAAAAGCCTTTCTGATTTTTGAAATTTAATGTTTGATCCACTCTTTATATACCTCGTCCATCTTAGTTTGAAGTATATCTTCCTTCTTAGCAACGCTTTCAGGGTTGAGGGCCTCAAAAACAGTTCTTGTCTCGGACAAAAACGGTTGAACGTCGATATAAGCGACCTCATTGTCGGTAGCAAAGAAAATCAGAGCAGCGTCTTTCTCTCCCGTGGAGTAAAAATAGATGCTGGCCTCGCCATCAGTGATCATTTTTTTCTGAAAAGAGGTGGCAACACCCAGAATTTGGACGTCCCCAGATAGTTCGTGCCTGATTTCTTCAAACTCTACAACTTTTGTGAATTGTTTGTTTAGGTCTGAGACTTTGTCCGCATCGGCCTTTTCTTCTTCCAAAGATTTATGGGCCTTCTCTGGCATATCAGGTAAAGGCATATTGCCAGGGGGGCCGTACTCAACGTTGTACTCGATGGGGGTCTTTTCAAAGGCAATTCTTAATCTTACGACGGTGTTTCTAAGAACAGATTCATTGGAGGCAAAACCGATAGCACGTTCAATATCTGCCACGGCAGACTTGAGGTTCCTATGCTTCTCAGTGGTGTCGCTTGAAGGGAATGAGATAACAATAAGACTAGTGAGCAGAAGTGCCACGAGGATCTCAATTAATGAGAATCCTCGTTGGTCACTTTTAGAATTAAATATCTTTTGAACTAAGGTCGGCATCAGCACCTTCGCCACCTTCGGCGTTGTCGGCACCCAATGATTTTATTTCATAGGTCTTGCCATCAGATTCATAGATGTATTCGCCGTCCCATGGATCCATTGGAATCTTCCCATCTTTAATGTATCCACCTGGAGCATAACGCTTACACTCACGTCCACCAGTTGGTTTATCAATCAAAGCGTCCAGACCCTGATCAGATGTAGGGAGAAAGTTACAGTCACGACGAAATTCAGTTAAACGATCGCCTAAGGCTTTGATCTGAATTTTAGTACTGCTTACCTGACCTTCTTGAAGGTTTTCATAAACTTTACCCGCAACGAAAGTACCGGCAATCCCCATGAGGGTCAGAGCAATCAAAATCTCAATTAAACTCATACCATGGTTATTTCTAATTAGTTTTTGCATATCTTTAAGCATAAAAGCTCCTGTTTAATTAATTTTGTTCAAGTCCATCATTGGAATAACTACCGCGAACACAATAAACCCGACAGCTGCGCCAAGTCCGATCATCATAATGGGTTCAAGGATAGAGGTTAGTCCGCCGATTTTAGATTCTACTTGATCCTCATAGTTTTCTGAAATGATTTTTAGCATCGGCTCTAATTCTCCGGACTTCTCACCCAGACGAATCATATGCGTTACAAGTGGAGGAAAATGACCACTTTGAACTAGAGGGGCAGTCAAAGTCGCACCTTCAGAGACGCTTATGCGCGCCTTTTCTACGGCGTCTTTCATATGCACATTGGGGATAAGGTTCTTAACGATAGTCAGGGCAGTCAAAATGGGAACACCTGAATTGAGTAGCGTGGCCAAAGTTGAGCAAAAACGGCTGACATTGATCATTTTCACCAGCATGCCCAGAATTGGCAAGCGTAGCTGAAGCGCGTGCCACTGTCCACGGCCGCGAGGGGTAGCGATATATTTCGAAAAAAGAAATAAGCCGCCGATGATTGAAGCAATCAGCAGCCACCAATAATTTTGTAAAAATTCAGAAATCCATATACAAATTTTTGTAATGAGAGGGAGCTCTCTTTTTGAACTTGTAAAAATTTTTGCCATCTTGGGAATTACAAAAATAAAAATAACGTTCATCATACCAAAACCAAAAATCCCCATAATTACAGGGTAGGTCATGGCACCTTTAATTTTATTTCTGAGTTTCACCTGAGCTTCAGAGAAATCAGCGAGCCTTAGTAAAACAATCTCGAGAGTACCAGAAGCTTCGCCCGCTTCAACCATGTTGATAAAAACAGTGTCAAAAACTTTCGGGTGATCGGCCAGTGCTTTGGCCAAACTTGCCCCTTCATTCACTTTCTGACGAAGATCAGCCAGAACCAATCTCAGGGTCACGTTTTCAACCTGATCAACCAGAGCGGCGAGGGCTTCAACGATCTGAATTTTGGCCTTGATCAACGTTGCAAGTTGGCGAGTCATCATCGCTAAATCATCGACTCCGACACTTGCGCCCATTTTGAAAAAACTAGTTCCGCCACTGGTTCCCTGGGCCTTCTGCTCTTTGATATCAATGAGCATGATCCCCATGGATTTAATTTTGGCTTTGGCGGCTGCAATACTTTCAGTGTTGATGGTATTTTTGATCTCCTTACCGGAGCGGTCCATCCCTTTATAAGAATAAATGGCCATAACTAGTGGCTCTCCTCGGCATTGATCGCACGTAGGATTTCATCCACTGAAGTAATTCCTTCAAAGATTTTGTCCAGAGCATCGCCTCGAAGAGTTCTCATTCCTGCGCGTACTGCAGCTTTTTTGATGGTTGCTGCATCTACTTTTTGAATAATGAGAGCGCGGATTTCATCATTCACAATCAATAACTCAGATACAACAGTTCGTCCTGTGTAGCCAGTGCCGTGGCATTTTGGGCATCCTACAGGTTTGAAGACTGTTGCTGTGTCAGGAAGTTCTTCAACATCGAGAACCACTTTCTCGAAATCACTGAGATTTGTTTTTAATTTACATGAATTACAAAGTGTTCTCACAAGTCGCTGGGCAAGTACCCCAATGAGAGAAGAAGAAATTAAAAATGGCTGAACTCCCATATCGATCAGACGAGTGGGTGCAGACGACGAATCGTTTGTATGGAGAGTTGATAACACAAAGTGACCGGTCAATGAGGCGTTAATCGCGATTTCGGCCGTTTCTTTATCACGCGTTTCTCCCACCATCACCACATCCGGGTTCTGACGAAGAATCGATCGCAGGGCAATTGCAAATGAAAGATCAATTTTATGGTTCACTTGAATCTGAGAGATCCCTTGAACTTCATATTCCACTGGATCTTCGACGGTAATAATCATTTTATCAGGAGAATTGATACGGTCTAGGATTGCCATCAGGGTTGTCGTTTTACCGTGACCCGTTGGACCTGTGACGTAGAGAACTCCGTGCTTTCTTGCCCCAAGGTCTTGCAGACCTTCCAGGACTTTTCCGCGAAAGCCGAGACTCTCAAGTCGAAGAACTTGGTTGTTCTTCTCGAGAATACGCATAACGATACGCTCGCCCGCCTGAATCGGAATAGTTGAGAGACGAATATCGATATCTTTCCCGGCAATTTTAATTTTAATACGACCATCTTGCGGAAGTCGCTTCTCAGCGATATCGAGCTTGGCCATAACTTTAATACGGGAAGAAACGGCAGCATGGGTTTTCTTTGGCTGGCGAAGAATCTCAGTCATTACGCCGTTGATTCGGAAGCGGTAAACCGTTTCACGCTCATAGGGTTCAATATGAATATCTGAAGCGCGCTCTTTCACGGCACGGAACATGACTGAGTTTACGAAACGAATCACTGGAGCTTCATCAGCTGTGGCGTCAAGAATATCAATTGGCCCATCAAGATCGATATTTTCGTCAAAGGACTCATCTTCAATCGAGTCAACGATATTTCGGTTAGCTTTTTCATAGACTCTGTTAATAGCGTCTTGAATTCGAAGAGGAGTGGTACAAATGATCTTGATTTCTTTTTTGAAAATCATATGAAGATCATTGATCACATTAAAATTAAAGGGATTACTCATGTAAACAGTCACGGAGAAATCTGTTTCAAGAAATGGCAACACTTCGTGGTGTTTGGCATAGTTAATAGAGAGATCTTTCACTATGTTGCCGTCAATCTCATCAACTTTAATATCTATCTGGTAGGGAATTCCCGCCTGAAGACAAACGACTTTAATCAGATCATGCGGGTGAATGTAATTCTTGCGAGTGAGTACTTCACCCAAAAGCCCACCCTCGATTCTTTGAATCTCAAGCGCCTCATCCAGTTGTTGACGAGTCAGAGCGGAGTGCTTAACTAAAAGCTCTCCTATCTTGTCTTTTGATTGCTCAATACTTTCTGAAAGTTCGTCTGTTATCTTCATTTATTCAACCGACTTCTTAATCTCTTGGTAATTAGGAGTTTCTAGTTCCTCTTCTTCAATCGCATTTTCGTCAGGTCCAATGTCTTCTTTGTTTAAATTCTTATAGTGATCGGCATCGGCCATATCGTAGAGCGGGCCTTCAATCTGACGATCAAGTTTAGATGTTAACTCTTTCGATTTTGCAGCATTGGGATCGATCTCATCATCTTCAAACATCTCTTTCATGCCTTTTTCACGGCGCTTAACAACTTCTTTCGTGTTGGCAGAAGCAGTCTTGGCGTACGGGGCCAAAATCTTTGGAGTAATGAAGAAAAGTAGATTCACTTTAGTTGTAGTTTTACTTTGTGATTTAAATAACCAGCCTAAAACTGGTATATCACCTAAAAGAGGGACCTTGGCATTTTCCACTCGCTCTACTTCTCTTAGTAATCCACCCATCGCAATCGTATCACGGTCACGAACCATCACTTCAGTAATGGCAGTACGAGTGGCCTTAGGAAGACCTTTTCCTGGCTGTGGATTTGGATCAGCTTTAAAGTCATCAATTTTCTGATTAATTTTAAGTTTCACGAAACGTGTCACTTTATTAATCTGAGGAGTGATTTTTAAAGAAAGCTTCGCTTCCTGATCAACTTGGCTGAAAGATTGAACTCCTCCAGTTGCTACAGTTGAGTTAGTCACAGGAACTGTATCACCGACTTCAAATGTTGCTTCTGTGTTATCCAGAGCAAGAATTTGAGGAGTGGCTAAAACGTTAGTACTTGAATGAGAAGCAATTGCGGTCAGGAATGCATTCACAGCATTGACAGTTGCTGTGCCACCACCCGGAACTGAAATCGTTCTCGTTGGGCCAATACCCGCACCGGCAAATAGTCCACCAATCGAAGTTGGAACACCTGTGGCGAGAAGATTCACTAGTTGCGTACTTTTTTTCGTAAATCCAGCGCGTTGGACATTTCCATCGCCGTAAGCAGCAAGAAATTCAACACCAAAACTGCGGATTTTTTCAACGTTTGCTTCTAGAATCATGCCCTCAACATAGACCTGGTCTCGGGGAATATCAAGTCTTCCAATCACGTCTTTAAGAGTCAACCAATCGGTAGGTGAAGCTGTCACGACTAAAGCATTGTTGTTTTTGTCTGAAGTAATTTTGACTTCAGCGGAAAAGATTGGGTTTTCAGAAGGCCCTGCAAAAGAACTGAAACGGTTTGCTCCGGCACCAGCATCTTTAGCCGTTGCACCAGTGACAATACTTGAAAGAGTTTTAGAAAGCTCTTCAGAGTCACCGTAGTTCAAGTAATAAACGTGAACGCGATTTGAACTTGAAGAGACAAGTTTTACGTCTAGTTTTAGAATCAATTCTCTTAACTGTTTAGCACCATCAGCATTGGCCATGGCGATAATTGAGTTTGTTCTTGGTTCAGCAATAATTCGTGAGATAGAGCTTTGTGAAGCTTCGCCGCCACCGGCAGCACCAGTAAAGCGGGGAGTTGTTGTTCCCGCACGTCCAGCAGCTGCGCCAGAGCCGCCCTTGAGGATATTATCTAATAGTTTTGCAATTTCTTGAGCTGAGGAGTTTTTTACTTTAACAATCTGTAAGGCTTCTTCGTGTCCAGAAACATCAAGGAATTTTACCATTTTTGCCAAGCGATTAATGTTTGAACCTGTATCAGCAATAATGATGGTGTTGGTCTGTTTAATATCAATCAATCGTCCATAACGACTCATGAATGGGCGAAAGTTTCGGGCAATCTCAGCAGCTGAAACATGTTTGAGAGAAATAACTCTCATCAAGTAGTTTTCAGTGTCCGGGGTGTAGTTGCCTGTGTAAATCTTGGTTGGCGTATAACGAATATCTCTGGCGTTGATGACCTTATAGAATGCGCCAGTTTTAATGAGTGAGTATCCCGCCATGTTGAGAGCGGCAAGGTAAGCTTTCCAGGCATCTCCGACAGTGATCGGAGTAGGAGCGATGATTGAAACTTTCCCTTTTACGTCTTTATCCAAAATCAAATTGATTCCGGTTAGTTTTTGCATGTGGCGGGTAATTTCCATGATGTCAGTATCAGGAAAATCAAAACTTTCTACAATCTCTGGACCAAAGGCTGTCTCAGGGTTCAAGTTTACATACTTATTTGACTTCGCTGGCTGAGCGGCAGACTTAGGCGCAGGACGGTTGCCAAAAGTTTCTTCATTGGCGTCATCGTCAGAATCACCTTTGAATGCAGATTCATTATCAACTTCTTCTGAGTCGCTTGCGTCCGCGGACTCTGTGGCCTCTGCATCTTGCTCAAGTTTTTCGGCTGCTTTTAGTGCCGCTGCTGCATCTTCCGCCGTCATCGTATCGACGTCAGGGGTAGTTGTTTCTGCACCGGCCTTCTTGTCCGGATTGAATCTCGTTTGAGAGCGGTATTTGTTAAACTGTCCATGGGCCGACTGCTGGGCCAGCATAAGTGCTATAAACAGCACTGGTGCCATGAAACGTTTTCTCTGACTTCTTGTCTGCATAACCGTTCCTTATTTCTTTATGGAATAATCTTGGGTCGAATCCGTACCCTCGCGTTTTATTCCAAGTGACAATTGATCTAATCCTTTAATACGCCCAAAGAGAAGCATGACTTCGTTCATGTCATAAATTGGCTTACCATTAATCGAAGTAATGATGTCACCGTCCTGAATCCCGAGGTAAGGAAAAATTCCCGACGGATCAAGCTCCGTCATCTTAAAGGCAAGACTGCCATCAGGGTTTTGAATTTTAACGGCTCTTGCCTGAGTCAAGACTCCGGCAATATCCTTAAGTTTCTCGTCGAGGAGTACCTTCGAAATAGTAAATTTATTTCCAACGTTATCAATGCCTGAGATTTTCTTGTTGGCCTTGTAGTCGCGGCTTTGTGAAGGTGACATGACTGAAATAGGAGAAGCGCGCTCTCTTGATTTTGTTTCTGAAGTGATAGATTCGCACATACCACTTTCCAGGTTTTTGACGAGAATCTCAAGACGAGTGATCTTGAAGATCTGGGCGATATTTGAAATCTGGTCCCCTACACGAACCTCTTGAAGATCACGATCACCTCTTACTTGAACAGAGGCAATGGACTTCACGGTGTCTTGAAGGACTACAGTATTCACAAGCTTGATAGGTAAGTTACTGGCCTGTTCAGCTTCCTCACATTTTTTGTCAGCAAGCGTTTTTTTACCTCCACCCAATCCCGTGTTAGTGCGGAAAATATTAATGCTTTTAACCTGCCCGAGTGTTGCGGGGTTAAAGGAATTAACCAAGGGTAGTGAAATCGTAAAATCTTTAGCAGTATCCAAAACCGGAGTTCCTCGTAAAACTATTGCCGTGGTTTTACCTAGTGTGTAGGTCACAGCACAGATAAGAAGAACTAAACCAGCTTGATGAATTGTCTCGCGGGACGATCGAGAAAGAAATTTTTCAATCGAGCGAGTTAAGCTAGGAGATAGAAGTGGGCTACCATCGCCTTTAGAGGGTAATTTTGGCAGGGAAATCCCTTTTATGCCTTTAAATTTAGCTCCCGAAAGTTTTCCTCTAAGCAGAGAAACAGATGAGGTGAGTTTGTCTTTTAAGCTGGCTTTCTCCGGGACATTATCCTGAGAGATTGTAAATTCACCCGTGCTATCTTCTTGCGAACGGGAAGTTTCAACATTAAATCCTGGATTAGTTTGATCTTCATTAAACGCTACATCATCCAAGAGTTCATCTTGATCTGAAAGGTTTTTTGAAGCTTTTCGTTTCAGCTTACTTTTAAGGAAGTCTTTGATTTTATTTATCATTAATTTATTGTCATAAATATTAATGTGATGTGCAAGTAGACTTGGTCGGAAATAAGCACGAGCAGGATTGTCGGATATTCCGGGCTTCAAGCGCAAGGAATCCTTTGCGACTTTCTCTGTACTTTAATTCTCTCTCAACTTTATAATAATGGAGATTAATTTCCATCTCACAAGAGGCTTATATGGCACACGATTCCAGCAAAGAAATTCCTTCCATCGTAAAAAACATGTTCTATGGGGATGTGATGGAGGAAGAAGTTTTTCCTTTCCCACACTTAACTGATGGTCAAGTTGAAATGGCCAAGGCCATGATTGACGCAGTTGACAAATACGCTCAGGCAAATATTGATTCGGCCAAAATGGATAAAGAAGCTAAGGTGCCGAAAGAAGTGCTGGATGGATTGGCGGCCCTGGGTCTTTGCGGACTAGGTGTAAGTGAAGAGTACGGTGGGCTGGGTCTGGATACAACTTTGTATGCCCGTGTCTTTTCTGAAATCGCTGGAATTGATGGCTCGATTGCTACAACTTTGGGTGCCCATCAATCAATTGGCTTTAAAGCTTTAGTTAATGAGGGCAACGAAGAACAAAAGAAAAAATGGCTTCCTAAGCTAGCATCTGGTGAGTGTTGGGCTTCTTTTTGTTTAACTGAACCTGGCTCAGGCTCAGATGCTTATTCAATCAAAACCAAAGCAATTAAAAACGCTGATGGATCTTATACGATAACAGGCCAAAAACTTTGGATTACCAATGCTGGTCTGGCAGGATTTTACTCGGTATTCGCTAAGACAGATCATGAAATAGATGGAAAAAAAGTTGAAAAAATCAGCTGTTTTATCGTCGAAAAAGAACGAGAAGGAATTTCTTTCGGTGAGAAAGAAGACAAGATGGGAATCCGAGCTTCTGAAACACGCGCAGTTTATTTTGATAAAGTGACTGTGCCTGCGACTAACGTAATAGGCGAGCCAGGTCAGGGGTTCAAAATTGCCATGAACGTGCTTAATACTGGCCGTTTATCTTTAGGTTCTGGTTCTGTTGGAGGAATGAAGGCGATCTTGAAACTCGCGACTGCCCAGGCCAAAACAAGAAAGCAGTTTGGAGACACGATTAATAATTTCGGATTGATTCAAGAAAAACTGACAACCATGGCAGCTAATATCTATGCCTCTGAATCGATTGTTTATATGACCACTGGTAAGATCACTCAGGGCATGCACGAGTACTCGCACGAATCTGCGATCTGTAAGATCTATTGTTCTGAGAAACTTTGGGCGACGATTGATATGGCGACTCAGATTGGTGCAGGTAACGCTTATATGCGCGAGTATCCTTATGAGCGTATCATGCGTGACTGTCGTATTAATTTGATCTTCGAAGGAACGAATGAAATTCTTCGTATCTTTACAGCACTTTCCGGAATCAAAGGTCCTTCTGATGACCTGAAAGAACTTGGTAAAATTGCAGATATTTCAAAAGCGATCCATGATCCTATTAAGTCTGTTGGCCTGTTGACTGATTTTGCGAAGAAAAGAATTTCAAAATACGTTGGATCTAAATCTCTTTCTAAAGTTCACCCAAGTCTTGAGCGTCATGGCACTCACTTTGTCAGCGCTCTGAATGATTTCTCTATTGCTGTAGAAAACACCATCATGAAATATGGAAAAAACATTATTGGAAATGAATTACCGCAAATGAGAATCGCCAATATGTCGATTGAACTCTATGTTCAGTTGTGTGTCCTTTCTCGTACGACATCAATTCTTAACCGCAGTGATATTTCAGAAACTGATAAAGAGTACGTAGGTCTTTTAACAGAACTTATTTGTCGTGATAGCCGTCAGAATTTCACTAGAAATCTTAAGCGTCTGACATCTAGCTATGACAAATTAATTCCTAAAATTTCGAAACACGTTTCTGAAAGAGACGGTTTTGGCTTTGACATCATTGATTTTTAAATTGTTGCCCTCCCTTCTGGGAGGGCTTCTTTTATTAAATCTCAGTTGTTCAACTCCTCCTTCAAAAAGTGTCGATGAAGAGTCTATAAAGCTTTCAGAAGAA
>JAIFLR010000106.1 GCA_020048985.1 Halobacteriovorax sp.
CTTCTACTAACTGAAAACCTTTGCAGCCTTCGGCCGCTTTCTCGAGACATATTTTTTGAGACCATGACTTCAAGGACACGCCGAGAGAACTCCAGAGAATATTCGTCTCGTTGGATCCATTTCCCGGAAAGAGTCCGAGATTTTTGGGAATGAAGGCACCTCTGATGCGCTCCATTTTACTCGCCTGCCCTTTGCACTGAAATTCACAACTCACATCAACAAACAGTCCGCCATCATGATCGGCGGCTTCTTCATGCTCGCATTTCATCGCAGCAGCCTCATTATAGACTTTTATCCGCTGATCCATTTGTTCTAGCGGTTTGGCGTTCAGATGGGTGGTGAGCAGCAACATAAAGAGAAGTGTTTTCATTCATTAATTTTATCAGCTAACAGATCTCTCCATAACAGGTCAGCTTTTGCCCCATGGGCAGAGACGTTAGAAATATACGAACCAATGACTGACCGGCCTTTACAGAGTTAACGGGGAGATTTAGGGTTACAGTGACCAGGAGGCGCACGTTGGATTATCAGGCCGAGCTTCTGCGTGAAGTAAAACACAAGTACTCAATCTCAAAAGAAGTCTGTCAGGCCTACCAGGCGCTGCCTCGTCATAAATTCCTTACCAAATTTTCCCCAGATAACGTCAGCTGGTTGAGTGCGACTCCAGAGAACCTGCCCTTTATCTATGGTGACAACTCTCTTCTGCTCTATCAGCGCCAAGGCCAGGTCGCGACTATCTCCCAACCTTCTTTCGCACTGAGAATGCTTGACCTCTTGGATCTGAAACCAGAAATGAGGGCCTTTGAAGTGGGAACCGGCAGTGGTTGGAATGCGGCCCTGATGGGGTATCTGGTAGGAAGAAGAGGCCAGGTAAAAAGTTGGGAAATTATTCCGACCGTGTTTCATCAGGCGAAAATTCATCTTGAAAAGTTTGATCTACCGCAGGTTGAAATTTATCAAGGTGATGGGCTGCTAGAAATTTGGGAAGAAAAAGAATTTGACCGGGGAATTTTCACCGCTGGCGCTTGGGATATGCCGGGTATTCTTTTTGACGTAATCAAGGAAGGAGGAAAACTTCTCTTTGTCTTGAAAACAACTCGAGGGGATTTGGTTCTGGCGATGGAAAAATTCTCAGATCATTTTCGAGTCTATGAAAAAATTCCATGCAAATTTGTGGCATTAAGTGGTCCATCCCTGGGCGTTTACTTCAATGATTTATCTGAAATCTATCGCACTAAAGGTGAGATTAGCATCTGGCCGCAAGGAACAATGGGGCTTGGGGCAAACGTCATCATCGGCCGGGATATGATTTTTAAAATAGATTAATAAAAAAAGGCCACCTTGCGGTGGCCTAAACTAGCTCATCCTAAGCTATACGCAAGATTAGTATTTTCTTCTATTCCTGATCATCCGTGATCACACATTCTTCATCAGTACTTGTAGTCTTAACAGAGCCTGTCTCATCCTGAGCACTTGCCATTTGAATATGAAGAGCAAAAATACTTGCCAAAGATAGTAGTAAAATTTTTTTTAGGTTTGAATTAATTCTCACTGTCACACCCCACTTGAGTTTTTGGTATGAAGTGATCTTGAACGCGCGACAACCTTTATTCAAACAAAACATACCGGAGCAAACTTCAAATTAAGCTTGAGAAAATTGATGGAGAAAATGGCAATGGGAGTCTATTGGTGAGCTATATAAAACAGGCCACATCCAGTGGCCTGTTTTTACGGCATTCGAAGAGTTTTCTTCTCGTGCTTTCATCTCTTGCGAGATACCCACATTCTATTACCCCAGGGTGAGATGGGGAATTTGATTAATCCTAAAGAATGTCGGATCAATTCTATCTGCGATCCAAAACCTGCATGGAAAAATTGTAGTCATTGGAATCATTCTTTTCTCCATTCACTTCGCTGACTTTTTTCCAGTTTTTAAGTGAAAGCTGAGGAAAGTAAACATTCCCTTCAACTGTCGCCTTCACCTCTGTGAGATAAATGCGATCAATCAGAGAAAGGGCATATTTATAAATTTTCTCCCCACCGATAATAAACAATTCAGTCTCACCGTTTCTTTCGGCCTGCTTAATGGCGCGAAAAATGGAACTGAACCAAAACACGTTCTCAGAGTTAGCACGTGGCTCGCTTGAAATCACCAGACTCATGCGTCCAGGGAGTACCTTGCCGATAGATTCAAAAGTTTTTCTTCCCATGAGAATGTGATGACCCATAGTGAGCTTCTTAAAATTTTGAAGATCATCTTTTAAGTGCCAAGGCAGCTCGTTGTTTTTTCCAATCACATTGTTTTCAGATTTCGCAACTATTAATGAAACTCTCATTTTATACCGCCACTGGTGCTTTAATATGTGGATGGGACTCATAATTGACGAGTTCAAAGTCCTCGAACTTAAATCCAAAGATATCTTTGATATCAGGATTTATTTTCATCGTGGGAAGTGCATAAGGAGTGCGCGATAACTGGAGGTGGGTTTGCTCCAAGTGGTTCACGTAAAGGTGAGCGTCCCCAAGGGTATGAACAAAATCCCCCAGCCCGAGTCCGCAAACTTGCGCCACCATCATGGTCAACAAAGCGTAACTTCCAATATTAAAAGGCACACCAAGAAAAATATCGGCCGACCTCTGATAGAGCTGACAAGAAAGTTTATTATTAGCGACATAAAACTGAAACATCGTGTGACAAGGTGGCAGCGCCATCTTATCCACGTCGGCCACATTCCAGGCGTTCACAATCAAGCGGCGCGAATCCGGGTTCTTCTTAATCATATCAATCAAGTTTTTAATCTGATCAATAGTTCTGCCGTCATGAGTTTTCCAGCTTCGCCACTGGACTCCGTAAACGGGTCCGAGGTTACCATTTTCGTCGGCCCATTCATTCCAGATCGAAACGCCATTGTCTTTGAGGTATTGAATGTTTGAATCACCCTTCAAGAACCATAAAAGTTCATGAATGACGGATTTTACGTGGCATTTTTTAGTCGTAACGAGAGGAAAACCTTCTTCAAGATTAAAGCGCATTTGGTGGCCGAATACAGAGAGCGTCCCGGTGCCGGTGCGGTCTTCTTTTTTCACACCCTCACTCAGCACTCTTCGCATGAGTTCATGGTACTGCTTCATCCCTGCCCCCTATTGTATGTGTGTGTATTAAAATTCTAGCATTTTCACTAGAGGTTGTTCAATCAACAATCTCGGTCAAAAAATTGACAATTTTCCCTGATTGCCTCAGAGGCAAATGCTTATTAGAATAAGTTAATATTTTTAGGAGAATCCATGAGCGCCGTGATTTCAGGTTTAGATCGAATTATTTCAGAAAAAGAGCTGCAAGCTAAGTTTAAAGGCCGAATTGGTTATCTCTGCCACAGTGCTTCTGTGACTAAAGATCTGGAGCACGGTCTACTTGCTCTTAAGCGCGTCTTCGGAACACAGTTAACAAAAATATTTGGCCCTCAGCACGGCTTTGTGACTGATGTTCAAGATAACATGGTGGAAACCACTCACTACACTCATCCCTACTTCAAACTTCCGGTTTATTCCTTGTATTCAGAAACTCGCATTCCGACGGACGAAATGCTGGAAGGTCTTGATCATATTTTTGTGGATCTGCAAGACGTTGGTACCCGCATTTATACTTACATCTACACCATGACTCTCCTAGTGGAAGCATGTCAGAAAAAAGGGATTGAAGTCGTGATCCTTGATCGACCAAATCCTATCGATGCTGTGACTCTTGAAGGAAATATTCTTGATCCGAAATATGCCTCATTTGTGGGACGCCATCCGATTCCCGTTCGTCACGGTCTTACTATGGGTGAAGTCGCCAAGATGCACGCCAAATACTGGGGCGGCAAAGATGCCAAACTCACCATCATTGAAATGAAGGGCTACAAGCGCGGGATGAGTTTTGAAGACACTGGTCTTCCATGGGTCATTCCTTCTCCTAATCTTCCGACCATTGAAGCGGCCTATACTTTTGTAGGAACTGTCCTTTACGAAGGAACCAATATCTCTGAAGGCCGCGGGACTACGCGCTCACTTGAAATAATTGGTCACCCGAAAATTGAAGCTTTTGGTTTTCATGAAAAACTTAAACCAGTTCTCGCTAAAGCCAATCTAAAAGGCTTTATTCTGCGTCCTCTGGTGTTCTTACCAACATTCCAAAAACACGCTGGCAAACCTTGCGGCGGATACCAGATCCACGTCACTGACCGTAAAACCTTTGAGCCGTGGCGTTTGTGTCAGTATCTTTTAAAAGAGATGTATCACGAACTAGGATCTGAGTTTAAATGGAAAGAGCCGCCTTATGAATACGAATACCATCAGGTTCCCGTAGATCTAGTTAACGGAACTAACGAGCTTCGTTTATGGGTTGAGAAAAATGGGACTGAAGAAGAGTACCAGGCGATTATGCAGAAGGGCCAGGCCGAATGGCTTGAGCAAAGAAAAAGCTGCTTAATTTACTGAGGGGTTCCGTGGGAGTAGTCCATTTGAACGGGAGTGCTCTCTTCTGAGAGTGGTGCCGCGGCCGGTTTTAATTCAATTTTTTTAGTACAAGGGTTCTCACCCCTCTGCGAGATAGAGAAGATTTGATTCACTATTTTATGCACTTCAGGATTATTATTTTTTCCCGCCTCATGAATTTTGCCTTGATGGTCCCAGTAGGCCAGCTCACGCAGTTCATTGGTTTTATCTAGATAGAGCTTGCGTGCTCTCTTAGTCTCTTGGCATTTGGGCCAGGCACTGGCGACTTCCACACGAAATTTCTCACCCAGTCCATCGTAATAAGAGACTGAGATGAAAAGCGGATCACTGCTAGCGAATGAATTGAGGGAGAATAGAATCAAAAAAAAGATTTTAATGTTCACCAAGATAAATCTTCTTCACGTCTTCATTGTCTAAAAGTTCAGACCCCTTGCCTTCCAGCGAGATGGTTCCGGTCTCAAGAACATAAGCATAGTCAGAAATCTTTAGTGCTTGCTTGGCGTTTTGTTCTACTAGAAGAACAGTCACACCTTTTTCTTTATTGATTTTTACCACGATTTCGAAAATGAGTTTCACGACTTGCGGAGCAAGACCTAAAGAAGGCTCATCCAAAAGTAAAAGTTCCGGCTCACCAATCAGAGCGCGAGCGATGGCCAGCATCTGCTGCTCACCACCAGACAATGTTCCAGCAGCTTGAGAAATTCTCTCTTTGAGTCTAGGAAAAAGCTCAAAGCCGATCTGAAGATTTTTTTGAAAATGCTCTTTAGCAGAATGACGCCCAACTATTCCTAGTTGAAGATTTTCCATAACAGTTAAGTTAGGAAAAATTCCTCGGCCTTCAGGACAATGGATTAGTCCCTCGCCCACTAACTGGTAAGACTGCTTATTGGAAATAGAGTGCCCATGGAATGATACGTTACCGTTTGAAGGACAATTTCCCGAGATCGCTCTCAAGGTCGTAGTTTTTCCGGCACCGTTAGCACCAATCAAGGAAACGATTTTGCCCTTAGGAACAGAAAAAGAAATTCCTTTCAAGGCCTGAACGTTACCGTAATTTACTTTGAGGTTTTCAACAACCAGCGTATTTGCATCCATTTTTAATCCACACCTAAGTAAGCTTCAATTACACGTTTATCATTTTGAACCACTTCGGCCACACCTTCACAGACTAGCTGACCTTGAACAAGAACGTAGATCTTTTCACAGATCTTCATCACGAGACCCATATCATGCTCAATGAGAAGCACAGTAATGTTGCGTGCTTTCTGAATATCGCGGATCAAATTTGTAAGTTCACGAGTCTCAGACGGGTTAAGCCCCGCTGCCGGCTCATCTAATAATAATAGTTTTGGATTGAGTCCCAGTGCTCTGGCAATCTCAAGTTTTCTCTGCTTTCCATAAGGCAAACCACCGGCAGGAACATCAGCAAGATCTTTTATCCCCATCACATCTAGGAGTTCCATCGCTTTGACTCGAATCTCTTCTTCTTCAGCATGAAAGGCTTTGGTTTCAAAAATTTGATCAGCAAGATTGGTATGAGTAGAGGAATAAAAAGCCGTCATCACGTTTTCTAAAACCGTCAGCTCTTTAAAGAGACGAATGTTTTGGAACGTACGACCAATCCCCTTCTGAGCGATCTCAAAAGGTTTTTTTCCGACCAAAGACTCTCCACTCAAACGAACATCACCTGTTGTTGGAGGGTAGATCCCAGTCAAAACGTTAAAGATAGTAGATTTACCAGCACCGTTAGGTCCGATAAGTCCGTATAAAATTCCAGGTTCAAGCTTAAGGTTGACGTTCTGACACGCCTTAACTCCACCGAACTCCAGAGACATATTTTCTACTTCGAGGAAAGCCACTTCCACTCCCTATTACCCATCAGACCTTGCGGACGAAGGATCATAATTAAAACCATGGTTAAGGCGTAGATCACCATACGGATATCCAGACCAGTAATATCTTGAACCTTTCTGAGTGCTTCCGGTAGAACCGTAAGAATCCCGGCCCCCATAATGGCGCCAGACAGACTTCCAAGTCCTCCCACAACGTTCATGGCAATGACTTCAAAACTCTTCGCAAAGGTAAATGTCTGAGTTGAGATGTAGCCTTCAGAGTGAGCAAAGAATGAGCCAGCAATTCCGGCCATAAAACTAGAAATCACAAACGCTTTAACTTTAATATTCAGAGGATTAATCCCCATCATATTGGCCGCCATTTCGTTTTCTTTAATCGCCAGCATCGCGCGGCCCAGGCGACCATTCGAGATTCTCTTAATAACGAGGATAATAATGATCGTGAGGAGAAAAACTGACCCTAGATTCATATAAACCGGTATATCAGTCATGCCTCGGGCACCACCGACGGCGTCGATATTTAAAAAAACGATTCGAATAATTTCACCAAAACCAAGTGTGACCATTCCGAGATAATCTCCCGCTAGGC
Organism: Halobacteriovorax sp.; assembly: GCA_020048985.1. Classification (GTDB taxonomy): domain Bacteria; phylum Bdellovibrionota; class Bacteriovoracia; order Bacteriovoracales; family Bacteriovoracaceae; genus Peredibacter. The sequence goes on from JAIFLR010000106.1 coordinate 6,937, forward strand.
GCAAACAACTTGTTCCGATTAAAAAACCAACCAGACCAGCAGCTAAACCGGCCGAGAGACTTCCCGCCAAAAGTTGCACCACAAAAGGAGCATCCGGCAGAAGAAAAGAAACCACTGAGGCAGAACAGTAGGCACCGATGGCCATGAATCCTGCGTGTCCCATGGTAAATAAACCAGTCAATCCGTTCAAGAGCATAAGAGAGACGGAGAGAATGATGTTAATCCCTAATAGGATTAGGACTGAATAATAGTAAGGAGAAATAAGCCCGGTGAAGCGTCCCGGTTTTTCATAAAACAAAGCGGCCAGATTGAAATTAAACCCACCCATGATGAAGTTCAAACAAACGGCAACTACGAATAATAAAGCGAAGAGCAAAAAGGTTTTGTTAATTTTTCCCATTTTACACCTTCTCAATTTTCTTCGAGCCTAAAAGACCGCCAGGTCTAACCAGAAGAACGATGATAAGGATTACAAAAGCCAGGGCATCCCGGTATGTACTCGAGATGTAGCCGGCGACATAAGTTTCACTTAAGCCCAAAATAATCGCCCCAATAACGGCACCAGTAATGTTACCAATCCCGCCTAAAACAGCAGCAATAAACGCTTTTAGTCCTGGGAGCAATCCAAGAAGTGGATCAATTTTAGGGTAGGCCACTCCGTACAACACACCTGCTGCACCAGCGAGCGCAGAACCAATGATAAAAGTAATCAGAATAACCTTATTAACGTTGATACCAATCAAGTTGGCAGTCTCAAGTGAGTGCGAAATAGCACGCATCGATCTGCCGAACTGAGTTTTAAAAACTAAGAAAGAAAGAATCTGCATCAAGACAAACGACATCACAAAGATAGTCAGCTGATTTGAATCCAAAATAATGTCGCCGCCAATATCAATTAGCTTACGAGGCAAAATATCCGGAAAGAACTGAGGGCTGGCGCCGAAAACTAACTGGCCGCCGTACTCTAAAAGTAAGCTCACACCAATGGCGGTGATGAGAATGTTAATTCTCGGGGCTTTTCTTAAAGGGCGATAAGCAAATTTCTCAATGATGACTCCCACGATAGCACTCCCCACCATCGCCGCGATCAACACCATAATGGCAGTAAAGATCGAAGGCTCAGCATTGGGAATGGCAAAACGTATGAAATAGAGTCCGATGAAGGACCCCACCATGAAAATATCACCATGAGCAAAGTTAATTAGTTGAAGGACACCAAAGACCATAGTGTATCCAAGTGCTACTAGAGCATAGATACTTCCTAAGGCCAGACCGTTAATCGTGTGCTGGATGAACTCGTTCACTCAAATCCTTTTATGGCTTAACTGATTCTACAAATTTGAAAGCTTTTCCTACGACTTTAAGAACAACGGCCGACTTAGTCGCATCACGCTGCTCATTGATCGTAATAATACCAGTGGCCCCTTGAAAATCTTTAGTCGCAGCGATTGAATCACGAAGTTTCTGACCTTCAATCGAGTTAGCACGCTTAATAGCTTCAAGAAGAACACGAGCGGCATCATAACCAGAAGCTGCAAGAGCATCAGGCATTGTTCCGAATTTAGTTTTGTAATTAGCAATAAAGTTTTGAACTTCAGGGCGAGGATCTTCAACAGTGTAGTGATTTGAGAAGTAAGATCCTTCTACAGCAGCTCCACCAATTTCAGTAAGTTTATCTGAATCCCATCCGTCTCCACCCATAAGTGGAACCTTCACACCAGCTTCACGAGCCTGACGAGCAATAAGGCCAACTTCTGTGTAGTAACCAGGAACAAAAATGAATTCTGGGGACTTATTCTTAATAGAAGTTAATTGAGCTTTGAAATCAACGTCACCAGAGACGAATTTCTCGTCAGCAACAATTGTTCCGCCTAGAGCTTCAAACGTTTTAATGAAGTAGTTAGCAAGTCCCATTGAATAATCTGATTTAGAATCACGAAGAATAGCACCCTTCTTAAGCTTTAGTGAATTGAAAGCAAATTTCGCCATCACTTCGCCTTGGAACGGATCAATGAAACAAACACGGAAAATATAATCACCCTTCTGAGTCACAAGTGGATTCGTAGAAGAAGGAGAAATCATTGGTACTTTATATTGCTGAGCAACCGGAGCAGCTGCAAGTGAGCGAGTTGAAGCAACTTCACCCAAAACTGCAACAACGTTGTCCACGTTGATCAATTTTTCTACCGAAAGACGAGCTTCTTCTGGCTTACCTTGGTTATCATAGGCCTTGAGCTCAATCTGTTTTCCAAGAACACCACCGGCCTTGTTCCACTCTTCGATTGCAAGCTCAATACCCTGCTTAGTACTGATACCAAACGTAGCTTCAGCACCAGTCAAAGAACCAAAGTTACCGATAACAATTTTATCGTTCGCCTTGTTTTGACAGGCCGAAAGAATGACTAATACGGACAATAGAAATGATTTCATGATCATATTCAAGGTAAACCCCACAATCAAAATATAGAAGACTTGTGGGATATAGTATTAAGATCAAGGGAGATTGTAACTTATTAAATTAATTGATTGATGATTTTTTGGGGCCAAAAGGACAAACGCGCAGTAAGTCAAATGCCAGAGAACGTCCGTATATGGACGCTCTCTGACAAATCTAAAAAAGACTTATTTAAACATTGGATACAAAGGCATAGGAACGACAGCATTAGCGTTCACTTCTGACTTAGGCGCAACTGGCATGTCACGAACCTGAGCTTCTGAGCGAGCAATCGCGTCGTTGATAGACATTGAGTTCGTCATTTGAGCGGCCATCACAGCTCTATCGATGTTAACGATACCACCAGTAGTCACTTTTTCTGTTAAGAAGCCTTTTCTATCAACAGTTCCCATAAGGATCTTTTTAACTTCAAGCGGAGTAAGCTTAACGTTTGCTTCTTTGATTTTAGCTGCAACGTTAGCAACGTAAGGAGCTGCTTGAGAAGTACCAGAAACTTTCAAGTAATCATTTCCTGGAATCGCTGAATCAACCAACATACCTGGAGCCGCGATATCAACCATTTTTGTTCCAAAGTTTGAAAATGGAGCAAAGAATTCATTTTTATAAGTCGCACCAACAGTGATCACGTTGTCAGCTTTGATGTTTGCAGGAGAAGTTCCGAACTCATCATTCGACATACCATCGTTACCGGCAGCAAAAACGAAAAGGATATTTGGAGCAGCAGCTACAAACTTAGATCCTTCTTTAACTAAAGCACCAATGAAAAGAGAAGCAGCTCTATTTGACTCTTCTTCAGTTGGTTTTTTGAAGAAAATAGCACGGAAAGCTAGGTCCCCGATCATTTTACCTTGCTTGAATCCAGTTCCGAAAGAACCGTTAGCAACGTCCACTTTGTGAAAAGCAGCAAAAGTAGCGATGTTTGTTAAAAGAGTCATCTGTTGGGCAGCAAGTGCCGTGAAAGCAGTTTCAAGAAGCTTCCATTTTTTTTCTGGATCAGCAGACTTGTGGTCTGAAAGACCAGCAAAGAAAGGCTTCACTTCTGTAGGAATCAATTTAATTCCCATTGCTTCGTTTTTTGAATCACGAATAGTGATACCAGCAACGTGTGTTCCGTGAACGAAGTTACCGAACTTGCCCATTTCTTTTAAGAACTCAGGATCTTTCTGCTTAGCTTTGATCCAAGCGATATCTGCTTCAGTCGCAAGACCTAAAAAGTATTTACCTTGAATGTCGAAGTAAGTTTTGCAATCAGCTGAGAACGTTCCAAGATATTTATAATCAATGATCATGCCGTTTTGTTCAGCAAAGTTCCAACCATTAACATCGTCCTGGTATCCATTACCATCTTCATCTCTGTTGTCAGCGATCTCATTAGAGTTCGTCCAAAGATTAGGAACAATCATTTCATGTTTATAATCAAGACCAGAATCAATGACGGCGATTTTTGCGGCCTGGGCAGATGACATTGCACCAAGAACAGCGAGAGCTGCGATGAACTTCATATTTTCTCCTTCCATGAGAGTTTAAGTTCTGAAATTGTCTCGTTATGAGAAGGGTACGTCAAAACAAAAAAGCCCCTCTTTCGAGGGGCTTCGTTGATATATTTGTGAATGAAAAACTATTTGAGATTTTTAAGACCTGGAACGTTAGTGATAAAAGTCACGTCTTCGCCGCGACAACCATCATCAGCGCACTTATTAGAGACCTGACAACCGAGAGCTGAGTTGTAAACATAGTCAGTTTCGCCACGAACTAGGATGCCTTCTACTTCCTCTGTCTCAACATTGAAGACAGCTGAGCCAGAGTTTCCACCGTAAGTATCTAGGTTGGCCGAAAAGAACTTGCTAGAGAGGCTGCGAACCTTAGCGCCATCAGAAATTTTAGTTGGAAGGCCTGTTGGGTGGCCAATAACAACAAGCTCCGTCCCTTTTGACACTTTCCCAGACTTGCGAAGCTTAACAGGCTGACGATCAGTCACAGTGCGGTCAAGTTCAATAAAGGCATAGTCGTCTTTAGTTGTATTATCCAGAGAGCGAGCGATGATTTTTTTACAAGAGTAAACACTTGTAGAAGGAACGTTTACTTTGCCCTGTTCAGCAGAATCAACCTTGTAATCAAAAACCCACTTATACTTCGAACAATCTGCTTCAGTCTTAATACAGTGACCAGCAGTTACTAGTTTGTTACCAGCAACTAAAAATCCGGAGCAGTTAGCAGCAGAAATTTGCTGAGAGAATCTCTCTTGAGCGCAGATCCCGCGGCCTTGAAGTGTAGCGCCGGTAATTTCAACTTCACCGTTTAAAACTGATTTAAGGTTAGCACCATTAATCATGGCAGCTGTTGATTTAGATAATTCTATGAAAGAGGCATTCGTTGAATCGTAGACATCTTTACGGTTATCTTCGCCGTAGATAACTTTGATGCTGTCAGTTTTAGCAAAAGCAAAAGCAGAAAGAAGGAAACAGCCAATAATAAGAATTGAAGAAATTTTCATACGGAAATCCTTTTCCAAAAAATTTTTTGTGACTCAATAACCGAGTACCGTTAGTGATTGTTCCAGAACCCGAATAGATCCGTAAACTAAAAGATTCTTACAGGCTGGGTTGGTAAGTGCCTAGAAGGCCGGGAAAATTGCTCTGGAACGAATCGCCATAACCGACCATCCGGATCAACTAAGCTGCAAAGAGACGCGTCAGCGCCCAGAAAAAGGAATCGCGTTGGACCACGACGGTAATAAAAAAAATCGACCTTCTGCTTTAATGCTTCGTATTCAGCTGGATCCAAAGAAAATTCCACATTGCTCGCCACTTGATGAGGGGCCGAGGGAACTTTTTTAATTTCTAGCCAAGTAGAATTGAGATCAAGGCGCATGGAAATGTCAGTCAGCTCCTGAAGATCAAGCTCTAACACCTCTGTCAAAAATGACAGGTAGTCTTCGAAGTAAATTGTTTCTAATGTCAGGCCGGAAAGTTTCATACGGATATCTTACCGCGTTTTAAAGGACTTAGGCTTTTTTAAATTTCAGAATGAAACACGTTTGATTCAAATCGGGAGAAAGTTCCAAATCCCCTTCCATGTCCTCCATGAGCCCCTTCGATATACTTAAACCCAAACCTGTACCTTTACCAATTTCCTTGGTGGTAAAAAAAGGCTGAAAAAGTTTCTCTCTAACGGCAACGGGGATTCCAGAACCCGAATCTTTAATCTTAAAAAACGCCAGATCACCTTGAACTTCAGTCGATAGCCAGATATTTCGTTTATCCTCTGGAATCTTGATCAGTTCATCGATGCTATTGTTCAAAAGATTGATAATCACTTGAGACAAATGAGTGAAATTGGCCTTTACAAATAGCTCCGAATTGATGCCCGAAATATCAAGATTAATGCTGGAGCTGCGAATCCTTTCTGAAGACAAATTTAAAATATCATCAACTACAGAGGATAAGTTAGTTGAAGAGAGGTCCTTGTGAGATGATCCCTTAGATATCTTTCGCATCGAAGTCACAATCTTAGAAATTCTTAGCGCCATGTCATTTATTTTAGAAATCGTTTTAGTCACTTCTAAATCTGTGGCACTTCCAGCAGTAATTTGTGACATGATCATTTCCGCACGTCCAATAATGACCGCCAATGGATTATTTATCTCGTGGGCAAGGCCCGCAGCCATTTCCCCTAACGAGGCCAGTTTAGCAGACTGGATAGTCGCAAGTCTTTCCTGCTCTAAACTTCTGGTCAAATGTATTAGGCGTTCACTATTTTTTTGATAACGAAGGTAAATTGCATAAAGTAGAAAGAAAAACATCAGCACGCCTACAGCACTGATAAGGCTGGATACATATCCAAAGAAGATATGGCGATTAATGGCATCATTTTTCTTCAAGAGATATTCTTCTACTAAACTCTGAACATCGCCCCTGAGCTGAGGTAAATAGGTCCCCTGAGAGATCGTTTTAAAGTCATCCTTAGAGGCGTCCTTAAAAGCAAGATAGCTGGGAGAGGAAGCAAATTTCGATGACACTTCAGGGAAGTCATTGGTTAAAACCAGTAGCTCTTTAAGAGAGTCATCCAGTACATAGGCACGAATAGAAATGTTCTCTTGGTCATACTCTTTTTGCGCCAAAAGCTGTTCCGTTTCGTTCATTACTCTTGTAGCAGCACAAGATAACTGAAGAGTTGGGATATCATTAGTCTTAAATGATTTCATCAAACTATAAGTCGTCACCTGCGAGTAGATTGCAAAAGTAAGGACCAAAAGCAAAAAAGCTAAGCTAAAAATGGTTAATCGTTTTGGAAAAACATTAATATTATTCATTAATAAACAAATGCCCAAACAAGAGAGTAGACATCGAAGTTTTCGCCTGGATCCCCATTAGTGAAAATGCTCGCGTTAGAAGTTCCAGTTGGGGAAGGCACTGAAATATTTTTGTAGTTCACGTGCTCAAAACCGGCCTTGAGAATGTTGTTATAATCAAGACGATAGTTCACGTTGAAGGCATAGGTCGTGGTCTTAGAGGGAGCGAGATGCGAATCCACATCGAGGTCAGTAGAAAACGTCACAACAGGAATCCACTTTTCGTTGATTTCTTTTCCTACAGTTACATACATACCTTCAACTCTTTCCAAAACAGAATCATCTGAGCTGATGACAGAATATTCCGACATGATGAAAAAATCTTTAGGGCGATACTGAGCACCAGCGGTAAAACCAGTCAATGACTCTAGCTTGAAATTCTGTGTATATGTTGCAGTCGTAGAGGCAGCAATTGTAGCATCGGCTTTAATTTCAAGATCAGCTTCAGCTTTATACCCGTTAACAAAAGCGGTAAACTCGTTAACCTTCAAGTTCAACCGAGCCCCAAGAAGATTATGTGCAGAAGATACATAATCAGCATTTGAACCAATAAAACTGTCTTTAGTATCACCAGCATAAAGATGGATGCCGAGATTAGAGCCAAAATCTTTTTCCAGGCTAGCTCCAGTGAACGAATAAACCGGCACTCGGCCATAAACCTCACGAGGGGCACTAAGCCAAGGTTGCAGTGCCTGAATTTGTATATTTTCCGAGTGAAGATTGGTTGGAAGACGCTGAAGACCGACTCTCGCCACCGTAGTACTATTAAAGTGATGTCTTAACTGAAGTAGATCAGGGGAAATAGTCGAATTATTCTTGTAAATAAACTGGGCCAAGACTTGATATTTATCATCGATCGTTGCATCGAAGCTAAATCCCGCGGTGCTAAGAGGCGTTACGGTAACTTTATTATAGGTTTCGTCGTATTCAATATCGTTATCATCTATGGTGGTTTTCGACGCTTTTACACTCCCGAAGAAATGGACGTTCTGCGCATAAAGATTAAAAGAAGTTAAAATAAACAAAAGAGGAATAAAAGTTTTCATTTGCACGCTCAAAAAGAAATGAATATGATAAATCAAGTATTTATTATTAATTATGTAATTACAAGGCAATTTCCTTTGAAACTAGTCTCGTGTCAGCTCTTTATAACTTTCTGCCTGATGAATACGGTCTGCGCCCTCGCGTCGGCAGCTGATGTGATTGTGGTGGTGAATAAATTGAATACGTCCACGATTTCTGAGCAGAGTGTATTGAAAATCCTACAAGCCGAAAAACTTACCTGGGACGATGGAAAATCTGTCGTTCTTCTGATTGATAATCTTGATGATACAGACTCAAAGTCTTTTGATGAAGTCACGAGTATGAGCAAGTCTCAATTCATTGAGTATTGGAGAATTAAATTCTTCTCTGGAAGAGCTCTGATTCCT
>JAIFLR010000125.1 GCA_020048985.1 Halobacteriovorax sp.
GTCATTCTTGAAATTTTTGCTCATCACGCCAGAACTAAAGAAGCCAAAATCCAGATTGAAATTTCCCGCCTAAAATACCTTTTGCCCCGCCTGACTTCCATGTGGGGTCACTTTTCCAAGCAAAGGGCAGCGGGAGCCGCCTTGGGTGGTGAAGGTGAGCAGCAACTTGAACTTGATAGACGAATGATTCGTGAAAGAATTGAGTTTTATAAAAAACAATTAGAAGAAGTTCAGAAATCACGAGAGCAGCAACGGAAAAAAAGACAGAACCAGGCAGTGACAGCAGCTTTAGTGGGCTATACCAATGCCGGGAAGTCTTCACTCATGAACCGGTTGTGCCGCGTGAACGTTTTAGAAGAAAATAAACTCTTCGCAACTCTTGATTCTACTTTCCGTACCCTTAACCCTGATTCTAAGCCCCCTATGATTATGATCGATACGGTAGGATTTATTTCCAATCTACCCAATACTCTCATTCAGGGGTTTAAAACTACTCTTGAATCGGCCCTTGAAGCAGACTTGCTGATTATCGTCTGTGACATCTCTGATCCAAGTTATCAAAAGCATCTTCGAGTCACTCAGGAAGTACTGAAAGAACTTAAGCTCGAGGACAAAAATCAAATCGTCGTTTTTAATAAGAAGGATCTACTCAATGATCCAGTTCGCGCCAGAATAATCATGAGAAATTATCCGAATTCATTCTTAGTCTCTTCGTATGACGAAGAGGATATGAAAAATCTCAGAACTCACATTATTGATTATTTTTTGTCCAAACAAGATCATTACGATTTATTCATCCCCTATGAACATGGCGAGGCGCACTCAAAAATCAGAGGAAACGCAAATATTCTTAAGACAGTTTCCCATGAGCAAGGTATTTTTTATAGAATTCGTATTCCAGATTTTATTTTTCAACAGCTAGGACTAAATAGCTATATTCTTGCCCCAACGGAAGCTAAAGAATGGGAACAAAACAGCTTACTTCCATAGAAAGTGCTTGTCCTCCCGTTAAAAAAAAATTAATCTCCTTGCCCTCTATGAAAAAAAACAGAGTTCTTACTCGTAAACATAATTTAAAGTCGCGCTGGACGGAAAAACAGAACAAACTAAAAGAAAAAAGCTTAAACCTGGCCCATCCAGTAGTAAAAGCTTCTTATATTTGGTCGATTCTATCTGATCAGCTTTGTGATATTTTAGGACCTGAAGTTCATCACCAATGGTTCAAACAGGCAAAGCCTGTAGTCATTTCTGATAACGTTTTGATTCTTGAAGTTCCAAACCATTTCTCCGCACAATGGATACATACTCACTATCACGAGTTAGTGGATATTCTTTTGTCTGTTTTGGATCAAAAACTCTCTAGCTTTTTTATTTCTCAGTCAGAACGACACCCTGCCGCAAAAATGATGGGACCAGCACTATCTGAACGCCCCACTTCTGAAATAAAGCGTCAAGGCGAAGACGAGTAAGGTTAACGTGATACCGACGGTGATGATGACTTTGTCTCGTTTATTCATGCCTAAATTATAGCATCCATTTAATTGGCCGAAGCCATTTTTTCTAATATTTCTGGGAGTTCAAAGGGGTCCAGAGGCTTTTTTAGCTCACCGATGACGTTCTTAAGGAAAATAAAATCACTTTTTGGTTCAAGTAGAATGAAGGGCAGCGACTGCATTTTTAGCGAGTTTTTATATTGCCCTAAAAAAGCTTCGGAATTTTTTGAAAAAGTTTCGCCATCCAAAACAATGAGGGAGGGATTTATGTCATCAACTAGGTAGGAAAAATCCTCAACACTGCTGATGGAATAAAAAGGCAAAGACCTCTTTTTAAAGACCTTCTCCACCAAGCTCGTTGCAAACATATTGTGATCAATCCACAAAACCAGCCCCATGACTCCCCATCCTTTGACAATTACTGCACAGGATTACTACCATCTAGCCATGGAAAAAGAAACGCCCAAAGTGAGAGTTATAGACCTGCAAAGCGGTCAGACACTTTTTGAATGCTCAATGCAAAACAGTGAAAAAGCTTACCAATTCGCTGCCGAAATGGAAGAAATGGGCCTGGATTTAAAGGTTATTGTGCCCTCGCTTAGTGCCACCCTCGCCTCTTCCCTTGGACTGAGTCGAGATGAACAAACCGCCTATGAAACCAGTTTAGAGGAAGAAATAGAGGACCATGGCGGCTCATGTTGCTTCGAAGACAAAGACGCAAAGAAAAACATTAATTAATCGTTCCACTCCAATTCACTTTAGCTTTTCTTTAAGTTTAAAGCGGCCCATCTAAGTCTATCCTTTTAGAACTTGGGGGTATCTATGAGAAATCAAAAAGTCTTCCTTCCCTTGCTAGTGCTTTTAGCAATCAATTTCGCCCAGGCCCAGGATACAGACGTCGGAACGTTCCCCATCGAGGGTGGGTCCGAGCAAATACAAAGAGAAGAACTAGAACAGCTAGAAATGCAGCGAGAAGAGGAGGAAGAATACGATTCTTTCGGAGAAGCTGAGTTCAATCAAAATGTGGACCCGGATGCTTATGAAGGGGAAACGCAGCTAAAACCGAAATCCGGTGTGAAAAAAGATTGAACGAGGTAGGACACTATACCCATAGAGTTCCTCGTATTCACGATTAAGGACGTTTAAAATCTGAACACCTAGGTCGAGTTCCGGAAAAATGTATCTGTAACCCAAGTCAAAAGCTTCGTAACCATTAAGTTTTATCACTGAATTTAAGTCTTTTTGGCCTTTGCGTGATGAAAACCATCTTCCTTTCACGGACACCTCAGAGCGATCTGTGGGAAAGATGGCCAGGCCGCCAGTTAAAGTGTTGAGGGGTCTGCCGATAACTTCAGCTTCCTGTAGTCGGAATGCCTGATGAGTAAAGCTCGCCATAAGCTGATAAGATTCCTGCTTAAATTTCCCAAATAGTTCAACCCCTTCGGTAATGAAGCGAGATTGATTAAAATACCCCTGTGTTTCAACGAATGTAATAAGGTTAGAGAGTCTATTTTGAAATAGGGTCACACTTGCATCAAGGGCCTTATGCTTCATGGACCAACCAGTTTCCCATGAACGATTAAATTCCGGAACCAAATCTGAATTACCTACTATGTAACCGGGATAAGACGGACCATAAAGCTGATAGAGGGAAGGTGCTTTATAGCCCTGAGAGTATTGAAGAAAAATAGAATGAGAATTGATGAAGTAGGAAAGACCAGCGCTTCCCGTGAGAAAATTACCATATCGTACATGATTCTCTCCTCTTAAACCTCCAAACACTTTTGCGTGTGAGAATTTATAGGCCGACTGAATAAATAGTGAGTGCAAATCAAAAGTTTTATCCAGGTCTTTAACCTGAACTGCTTCATGCTCGGTAGCAAGTCCGCTCAGAAAGCTTAAAGATTGATTATCATATTTATAAAGTGCTTCGTTTTGAATCAGATTGCCCTCATAGAGGTATTCGTAATTGGCCCCAATATATTCGGCATCAATAATTCGATTATGTCGATTGAGTCCATTTCTAAGGGATACTGCTGAGACGCTATTTAATCGGTAGTTTGTTTTTTGCTGAATCAAGTATTGATCATTTCGACTCTCGTCGTTTGAATTATCCGCAGTGTTCCCATCCAGTTCGTTCTCTCCTCTTAGAAATGAGAATAACAAATCCGTATCAAGTCTTGAATTCCACTTATGACTAGATGATGAAGCCAATTGGGTCGTGTCGGTTGAATCTTTTTCGACCGCATTAAATCTTTTTTTATTCAGACGAGAGATACCGTCAGTATGAAATCTATAACCTGTAATAGTTCCTTGGTGCCGTCTGTTGCGCCAGTCATTTGAAATGGAAGTATCAACAGTGCCAAAACTTCCTCCATTAAAATTCACTCTTGTTTCGGGCGCGTGATCACCTTTTCGGGTGTTCATCTCAATAAGTCCTCCCATGGAGTCCGAACCAAAAAAAACTGACTGAGGCCCTTTATGCACGACGATGTCTTTCAAAAATGGCGAGGACATAAAAGCTGAATCAAACTGACGATCAACGTTGGATGCATCATTTAATTTGAGCCCATCCAAAGTAAAAGCTACATGGCGACTTTCAGTTCCTCGAATGAAAAAGGAAACCCTTCCGCCCGGTCCACCATTTTGGCTGGCTATTACACCTGGTATTTGATTTAGCTGAGGAGCAATAAGTCCTGAAGGTTCGTTTTCCAACTCAGAGGTTGGAATAGTGGCGGGAATGGAAAAATTGAAATCTGAGACATCTTTTTGGGCCGAGACTTGAATTTTATCAAGATCGAAAACTTCTTCGGAATGAACCCGCTCGAGACAAAAGAGGAAAAAAATTACAAACAACGACATTGAATCCTCCCCGGGAATGTCACGAGTCTCTCAAGTCGTATCTGGCTTCCTCCGTTTGATAGAGGTTACAGTTGCGGGACAGCGCTGGATTTTCACCAGCTTCCGATGATTGGGAGATTAAAGTTAAATTACAATTCTAATGACACAATGAATAGCTGTTTTTGACATAAAAAAAGGCCCCCGTAGGAGCCTTTTTAGTATTAAGCGGATTTCTCCTCCATCTGTTGTTCTTGGTATTCAATCTCATCCCGGACTTGTTCCTGAATCACCCTATATTTAGGGGATTGGTAAGGGTCGTGGTGAATTTTATTTTTGTATAGATCCTTTTGCTTATCAAATTGTTTTTCCATTTTTTCGATACAGAGATCAAGACACTTGTACATATTGTCTGCACTGGCCTTTGCGAAGAAGTCAAATTTGGGACCATGAGCTTTAATCTCCGCCCAGTGGTCATCGCCACTTACCCAACATGTCCAAGAGACAGTGGTGTTACCTTCAAAATACTTTTCTAATTTTTCAGATTTCTCTTTAATGCGCTCATCAAGAGCTGGAGTGTGTTTTAGATGCTTGAACGAGATTTTTAATTTCATAAACGTGCCTCAGATAAATTAATAAACCACACGAGAAACAAAAGACAAATAACTTCTACATCATATCACGGACCTCCCGGTTTTTGGTTCGACTACTTTTTGCGTTTAGAAGAAGGGGCAATCCCCATCATCTCGCGATATTTTGCTACCGTTCTACGAGCAACAATAATATCTTTGGTACTGAGAAGCTCTGAAATTTTCTGATCGGATAACGGCCTTTTGGGATCTTCGTGACCGATCATTTCTTTGAGCTTCAACTTCAAGCTTTCGCCTGCGATATCAATACCACCATTTTTACCGCCGATGCCGGCGTTAAAAAAGTATTTCAATTCAAAAGTACCAATTGGTGTATGCATGAATTTATTGGTCGTCACTCGAGAAACAGTTGATTCGTGCATACCAATTTCATTCGCTATGTCTTTTAAGATCATTGGCTTCAAGAAAGCAGGGCCTTTCTTAAAAAATTCCTGCTGTGTGCGCACTATTGAGTTCGCAACTTTATAAATTGTCTTTTGTCTGTTCTCGATCGATTTGATAAGCCACATAGCAGAGCGAAGTTTATCTTGAACAAACTCTTTCGCCTCTGCATCACTCTGCTGGTTTTTAATCAGTGATTTGTAGAGATTTGAAATTCTCAGACGAGGAACACCTTCATCATTAATTTGAACCACAAATTCTCCGCCAACTTCGGCGACAAAAATATCTGGTACAACATATTGAGTTTCTTCGGCCGATACTAGACGCCCCGGTTTAGGGTTAAGTCCCATAATAATGAGCTCAGCATCCTTCACCTTTTCTTTGGTGACTCCAAAATCTTTGGCAATTTTAAGATAATCTTTTTTCTCAAGTTCTTTCATGTTGCGCTCAATAATAAGCTCAACGAGAGGAGATCTTTCCGGAAGGAGTCTAGCTTGAATCCCTAAACATTCTTCGAGGTTCTGTGCTCCGCAACCGACAGGGTCAAGGTGCTGAACTAAACCAAGGATACCAATTGCCTGGTCTCTTTCTAATTTAGAGCGCCCAATAATTTCATCCAATGGCACTTCTAAATATCCGTCATCATCAATATTTCCAACCAACTCTAATGCGTAATTAAGTTCTTCAGAAGTCAAACTTTCCATACGGAGTTGCCATTCCAGATGTTCTTGCAAACTCTGGTTTTTAGAAACCATATTTTCATAGCTAGGCAGATCATCAGGGGAGCCACTCTCTTTCATATTGGGAGCAGAAGACGATGAAGAATTAAATGATTCTGAGTACTGTTCCCAATCAAAAGTCTCTTTGGCACCTTCGATTAGTTCTGGGCCGGAAAAATTATCTGCAGTCGCTTCTCTGGAATCCATTTCTTCACGAGTCGAATTATCTTCTTCGAATGTATCTCTTTCGCCATCGATTTCTTCGAGCATTGGGTTTTCAACCATCTCTTGTGAAATCAGAGTGGTCATCTCAAGGTGGGTTAAAGTCAGAAGCTTAATCGCTTGCTGAAGTTGAGGCGTGATCATTAAGCTTTGCGACTGCCTTAGCCCTTGATGCATTTTAATCGCCATATAACATCCCCACTACATCTTGAATTCTTCCCCTAAGTAAAACTTACGGGCGACTTCGTTATTAATAATCTCTTCGGGTGTGCCGCTAACCAGTAATTCCCCTGCACTCATGATGTACGCTCGGTCCACGATGCCCAGGGTTTCTCTTACGTTATGGTCAGTGATCAACACTCCAATATTTTTTTGTTTCAAGCGCTTAATGATCTGCTGGATGTCACTCACGGCCAGCGGATCAACTCCGGCAAAAGGCTCATCCAAAAGGACAAACTTTGGATCAAGTGCCAGGGAGCGCGCGATTTCCACCCTTCTTCTTTCTCCACCTGATAGCTCTCTGCCTTTGGATTTTCGGATATGATCCAAACCAAAGTCGCTTATCAGGTTATCCAGAGCATTCTGTCTTTCTTTTTCCGAGAGATCCCGTACTTCGAGGACAGATACAATATTTTCTTCAACCGTTAGCTCTCTGAAAACTGATGCTTCCTGTGGAAGATAACCAATTCCTTTTCGAGCTCTCACATGCAGTGGCTGTGAAGTGACATTTTCATCGAGGAGATTAATCCTTCCTTCATCTGCCTTTACTAGTCCCACCATCATATAAAAAGATGTTGTTTTTCCGGCTCCGTTTGGACCGAGTAGTCCAACAATTTCACCTCTTTCAACATCGATACTTACGTTCTTAACTACCTGGCGCCCGTTGTAGGATTTCTTTAAATCCCTGGCGTGAAAACTTGCGTTCATTAAACTATTCCTTTAGTTTATTTTTGTTAGCATCATCCTTGCGCTTCACCTGTACATCCGACATGGCATCATCAACTTCAATCAGATCCATATTCTCTCGGATAGTAATGCGGTAACCTTTCACCACATCCTGACCGTGTTCAACTTTCGGTGCCCCAGAGAGAATCATTTTCTCCGCTCTACCGAATCCCTCCAGCCTTTCCGAGAACGCCTTTCGATAGGTTGTTCCCTCGGGAGTCTTCATCGTTTCAGTCACTTTCACATCGTCATTAAAGACAAAATACTTGAGACTTTTGTTATAGTTTTCGAGATAGATATCGGCTTTTCCGGCAGTTATAAGATAATTTTGTCTTTTCATACTCACATCCCCTTCGAGATGGGCCAGTGACTCTATCCCGTTCAAAAGCAATTGTTGAGATGAAAACGACATTTTCCCCTCATACTTTTTCTGTCTTTGCATACTTCCTTGCACGTTGCCTTTGAAGCGCGACAATTGATTATCTGGGTTGGCCCGCATGCTCTCAGAGTTGATCTCAAGCTGATCTTTGGATTTAGGATCTACACCTGTGAAAGTCACTCCACCGTAACCAAGGATGAGATCTTTTTTAAAATAATATTTTACTCGCGCGGCTCCGTAGGTAGCCTCATCGGAAACAAGTTTAACTTGTCCTTCAAGAACGAGAAGGTCTTTGGGTTTGCGATAAATTCCTTCCATCGCTTGATAACGAATCGTTTGATTTTTTTTCTGATAATTATAAACACCCTTAGGTTCAGAAAATTCTGCTAACTCTTCTCCGAGGGATCTCATTTTAATTGCTGATAAAGACATTTGAGGTGTACCGGACTTCAGATGAAAATAATCTAGTCCTTCAATCTGAGTAAATTCCGGCGCCATGGCTCCAGGTTTATTTTGGACTTGTTCATCACTCGCCTTCTGCCTCAAAGCTGAAACAATGATGAAGAGATTGAGGAAGCCATACAGGGAAATAATTATTATTGATCTGGGATTACGAATAGTCATAATGCTATTGTAGCATTTGGTGCGATTTCGGTCACTTAAGTAGCATTTTCCTCACCTTTGTAAGGGGAAAACAGGTGACGAAATTACTCTGTTTTTGTACTCTGGTTTCCTATGCAAAATCAAATACTTCCAGAATCTCAGACGCTCCAGGACTTGGTGGATAAGGGCGCTAAGCTCACTCCAATGATGGAGCAATATTATCAAGTCAAAAAACAATACCCTGGAATCCTGCTCATGTTCCGAATGGGTGACTTCTATGAAATGTTTTTTGAAGATGCCCGCGAAGCGGCCCGCATACTCAATATCACTCTTACCGTACGAGGAAAGTTGGGAGACGTTCCGATACCAATGGCGGGCATTCCCCATCACGCAGCCTCAGTTTATGTTGATCGTATTTCACAGCAAGGTAAAAAGGTTGTCATTTGTGAGCAACTGGAAGATCCCAAGCAGGCCAAAGGAATTGTGAAGCGCGGAGTTTCACAGATTGTTTCACCGGGGATGCCTTATGATTTGGATAAAACATCTGCGATGGAAAATAAATTTATCGCGTCTGGTTTTTATCAGGACAATGTATTCACCCTTGTTCTTTTGGATTTCACCACTGGTGATTTTTTCGGTTTAACCTTCAAGCATATCGAAGAATTCTGTGAACGCCTGATGATGATTAAACCAAAAGAATTTATTTCTTATCTGGGTCAGTGGGATAAATTCCCGATTCTTGAAGATTACCTTAATTCCATAGATGTACTTAAAACACACTTGAGTCAGGAATATTTTGAAGAGAAACATACTGGTTTCTATATCCAGAAATTAATCCCTACTTATCAGCGTGATGGGATTATTGCTCAAAACCAGGGAGTCCTCTCTCCTCTTGGGGCCATTAGTTATTACGTTACTTCGACCCAAACGCTCGAGAAGATTTCTCATCTGCGACCTTTCAGAATCATCAACAATGATGAGAATATGAAAGTCACTTTTTCAACTCTTGCAGGACTGGAAATTTTCCCTCGTTCAAGAGAAACAGAAAACCACTCAATACTTGGCTTCATGGACAAAACTAAAACATCCATGGGGGCCAGAAATCTTCGTCAATACTTCCAGAATCCATCAAGTGATCTGGGTGTCATTAATAAGAGGCTCGATCTGATAGAAGGATTAATGAAAAAAAATCCTTTCCTTAAAAATCTCCGGACGAAGCTTGAAGATGTAAGGGATATGGACCGTATCATGGCCAAAGTCTCGACTCAGAAAGTGATTGCCGGTGATATGATCAACATGGCCATCGCCATCGAAATATTTTTTGACATTCAAAGCGAAATGGAAAAAGAGCAGTTTAACTTTTTTCAAAAACTTCCCAAAAAAGATATCGATTTCCTCAATGGTCTTGCCAAAGAAATCCGAAACACCATTAGTGATGAAATGGGTGCCCACGCAGATAAAGGCAACCTCATTCGCCCTGGAGCTTCCAAGGAAAGAGACCGTTTAGCCGCTCTCTCTGACTCAGCTGCAGATGAGCTCCTGAAACTTGAAACCAAATACCGCGCCTCTACCGGGATTGGTAATCTCAAGATTAAACACAACAACATCTCGGGCTACTTTATTGAGATTTCCAACTCTCACCTATCAAAAGTGCCTAAAACGTTTCAGCGTCGTCAAACTCTCGTTAACAATGAACGGTATGTAACAGCTGAACTGGAAGCATTTGAAAAAGACATCACTTCAGCCCTGGATAAATTGATAAAGCTTGAGAAAGAAATTTTTACCAAACTAATTAATCAGCTCGCTGATAATGGCGCATTGATTCTAGATGTCGCTAAACGATTCGCTCAAATCGATGTGTTCCAAGCTCTCGCATGGGTCTGTTTCCAGGAAAACTTCATACGTCCCGTTCTTCACGCTGATAAAAAAATCATCGATATACAGGGTGCTTGGCACCCACTGATTAAGGCCAATATTCGTGAGAGCTTCGTGACTCACAATATGTCCCTGAATGAGAAGTGCTTTTTTGGATTGATCACTGGTCCCAACATGGCCGGTAAAACAACGGTCATGAGAGAAGTGGCCATTATTCAATATCTCGCTCAATTGGGATGCTTTGTCCCTGCGGCCAAAGCGGATCTCGGTATTTGTGATTACCTCTTTTCTCGTCTTGGGGCATCGGACGATATTATCCGTGGCCAATCAACCTTTATGGTTGAGATGGCCGAGACAGCTGAAATCCTACGTCATGCTTCAGATCAATCATTAATCATTCTGGATGAAATTGGACGCGGAACTTCAACTTACGATGGTCTCTCCATTGCCTGGTCTCTGGTTGAGCACTTCGTTAAAAAACTAAAGGCTCTTACTTTATTTGCCACTCACTATCATGAATTAATTGAATTAGTTGAAAGTCTGCCTGGCGGAAAAAATCTGACAGTCAGGACTGAACAAAAAAATGGCAAAGTTCAGTTTATGTATGAATTGATTGAGCAAGGTGCCACTCAGAGCTTTGGTATCCATGTAGCAGAGCTAGCGGGCCTACCTAAGGACGTTTTAAAGCGCTCTAAGGAGATCCTAAAAGAGCTCGAGAAAGGCCAAAATTCCTCATCGACTGAACTAGTAGACAGAATTTCTTTTGGAAACGATCAGCTCAATATGTTTCAGGCAACTCCTAGTGTTCCTGAGCACTTAACCGGCCTTGAACAGGATTTAAAGGCTTTGGACATTCTGAATTTAACTCCGATTCAAGCACTTCAGAAGCTCCATGACATGAAAACTAAAATTCTCAACGTTTAATTCAATTTTTGAGTCATAGTCACCGATAGGAATCCTAGAGGTGCCTATGACTCAAATTGATCTGATCGACTATACTCATTCTTCAAAAAAAATCCCATCCGCTGTTTTGAATCATGCACCCATTGAGATCGAAGAAATCAAATCATCCAAAATCATTGCGGCCTATTTTCTAGATTTCGTTGCAATAACAACTCTTGCTATACTTACTTCTGGTTTTCTTAAAATATCACTACACTCATTTATGGTTACAAGTTCCCTGCGTAGTCAGTTTGAAGTTATTCCTTTTACGAGTTTGACCGTTAACTTTATGCCTCTCTTTTTTATCAGCTACTTCTTTTTCAGTTATTTTTTCAATCAAGGCCAGACATGGGGAATGAGTACCATGAAAAATAGAATTGAGATGAAAGAGCAGAGCTTCAGATCTTCATTGTTTTGGGCGATGTTTTCATCGGCCATCATGATGACCGGTGGAGCCTCCTTCCTATTCTCTTATAAGTGGGTACAGAAGAAAGGCTGGGGAGAATTTAAGGAACAGGATCATCTTTACTCCGAAATGATGCAAGTCCAAAACCTCGCACCGATAAACGTGGAAGAATTCGCTCAAGCTGAAGTGGTTGAAGAAGACAACTACCTTAAAGCTGCTTAGATGAGCACGTATAAAATTATCAATCCATTTTCTCAGGAAGCTATCGCAGAGGTCACTTACACGACTCTAGAAGATTCTTTGGCAGCGGTTGATGTGCTGATGAATGGGAAAATTCTCCAAAAGAAAATGGCCCCCTTTCAAAGAGCTGACATATTGGCGAATCTGGCCAATTTACTGAGGCGAGATAAAGAGAAAATAGCAGTTCAAATTACCCAAGAAATGGGCAAACCACTCACAGAAAGCTTGAACGAAGTTGACCGCGCAATTACCACCATTACTCTTTCTTCTCAGGAAGCGATCAGAATCAATGGTGAGGTATTAAACTCAGATGCTTTTGCCCCACGACGGGATAAACGTGGGCTGGTAGAACATTTCCCACTCGGTATTGTCTTTGCAATCACCCCATTTAATTTCCCTATCAATCTTTCAGCTCACAAAATTGGCCCTGCATTTGCGGCGGGCAATTGCATTCTTTTTAAGCCAGGACCTCAAAATTATCTCTCTGGGAAAATGTTAACGGCCCTCTGTTATGAAGCGGGCATGCCCAAAGAAACGTTCCAAATGGTCAATCCAGACATCCCAGTGATGTCCGAACTTACGCGCCATCCTTCCATTAACTGCATTAGTTTCACAGGCGGGGTAAAAGCCGCGAAGGCGATTGCTCAGAATGCTGGAATAAAAAAACTCTTATTTGAATTAGGCGGAAATGATCCACTGATCGTGATGCCTGATGGGGACATTGATTTGGCGATCAAAACGGCCATCAATCAACGTTTTGGAACCGCTGGACAGCGTTGTACCGCCAGCAAGAAATTATTCATACATGAATCCATTTATGATGCTTTTAAAACTAAACTCATAGCGGAAACAAGAAAAATCGTCGTGGGTGATCCCATGAAAAAAGAGACTTTTGTGGGCCCAGTGGTCAGCACCAGTGCCGCTGATGAAATTATGCGACGCCTGGAACAGGCAGTAAAAATGGGTGCCCAAGTGCTTGTCGGAAACAAACGCGAAGGAAATATCATTCACCCTACTATTGTAGAAAACCTCGAAATACAATGCGATCTGATTAAAGAAGAAACCTTTGGACCAGTCCTGCCTCTGATGAAATTTTCAACTCTCGATGAAGTACTTGAAAAGCTAAAAACATCTGCCTTTGGTCTCCAGGCGGGAGTTTTTACCAACGATCTGCGCACCATCAAACGTCTTTATGATGAACTCGAAGTCGGCGCTCTTGCCGTAAACGACGGTCCTGGCTTCAGGGCCGAACATTTCCCATTTGGAGGCACCAAAGAATCCGGTATAGGCCGCGAAGGTGTGGCTTACGCAATCAGGGAAATGTCAGCAGTTAAAACTCTGATCTTTTAGGGCTTGACCTCATTGGCCACCCCTCTCGATACCAAGAATTTCTTCTGGTAAAAATCATCATAATATTCCTTACGAAAACTTGCAAACTTCTCCAGTTTGAGCGGATCAACAATCTTTTCGGCCAACCATCCAAGATGGGCCTTCTCAAGATCAGTAAGTTTTTTTAGACCCACTTCCAGAAATTGCGGATGAAGATCTTTCTTCATGACGGCCAACTCTTTTAAAAGGGTGCCTTCAGCAGAGATATAGTTAATTGCCATATCTTCTGACAGCTCTAACTCTTTCACCATGTAATCATGAACTTTTAAAATCCAGTCATTTTGAAATTCTTCATTATCCATCACTTTTTCAAAATCAGTGGTGTAGAGAATATTTTCTGTGTACGTTGGCTTGTAGCCAACCGTGGTCGCAGGA
This sequence comes from Halobacteriovorax sp., assembly GCA_020048985.1. Lineage (GTDB taxonomy): Bacteria > Bdellovibrionota > Bacteriovoracia > Bacteriovoracales > Bacteriovoracaceae > Peredibacter. Next base: position 13,458 of record JAIFLR010000125.1, read on the forward strand.
TTGAAAGTGTGTTTTTCCTTCCAGTCATTCTTCTGTTGTTTGACGTACATTTCAGAGGCAGACTGACGTTGCTTCATAAGGTTTTTAGAAATATTGACAATGCTCGATCTAAAAGAGCCAGCATCGGTAAGAATCACTATTGCTATGGCAGCAGGAATGCCCACTTGAAGTGAAAACTTTTTAATAACGGGTAAGATTTTTTTGCGCTTCATCGGGTTAAAATCAAGAATTTGCTCCACATCCCTCATCGCGTCTGCATTTTGACCATCAATTGCCATTTCCAGTGTACTTCTAATTTTATCTTTTAAAGCCTGCTCATTTTCGGTTGCACCAACATTTGAGGCAACCAGAACATTCATTACAGCTTGGGTAGCGTTAAGAATTCGTTCATTTTTACTTCTGGCAAAAAGTTCTTTTTCTCTCTTGATTTCTTCTTCCCAGTTTTTCTGTTGACGCGTTTTTGTAGAATTAAGATGTTCCAGTAACGTTTTCTTTTTCGCCGCTAGCTCCGCTTCTTGATTTTGCTTCAATAAGTGAATGTGTTCCAGGGCCTTCCCTTGCTCTACCTTTAACTCCTTGGCGACAGCATCCTTCATAATTTTTTGAACATTTAACTCTTCGTCCCTGATACGGGCAACTTTTTTGAGTTCTTTGCGCTTTATTTCTTCCAGTCTTTGCAGAGCTTTTTCTTCTTCTCTTCTCATTCGAGCATTGTGTTGTTCATTGGCCATTTTAATATGCGCCAGACCAATTTCTTGCTTCATTGTCAGAAACTTTTTTATTTTAGATTTTCTTTTGGAGAGATCTTCCAAAAGATCAAATTCAGTTTTCTTTAAATAGTCGCGAGAATCAAGGCGAGATTTTTGAATGAGGGCATCGGCTTCAATTTCTTTGGCCTTAAAATATTCCTGAGCTTCTTTGATACGATTATGGGACTGTATTTCGCGTTCATGAGCTTCCACAGTCGCCTGCCTTAAACGGGCGGTGGCCTCAGAGGTGATTTGGTTCTCGGCCAGGCGAGCTTCCTTAAGAATTGCATCTGCATTTTCCTGGCAGATAATTTTTTGCTGGTGAAGATCTTCCTGCTTTTTACGATATTCATTTTCAACTTCTATCAAGGATTTCTGCTTAAAGGCTTCTACCTCAGAAAGGTAAACAGTCTTTTCCGCTGTCATCTTGGCCCGCTCTTCCCTTTTATAATTCTCTAGCTCTAAATGGGCCTCCTCATGCCTTTCTTTAATGTGATTTTCACAATCCAAAAGCTTGATCTGAAGTTGAGAGAGTTCTCGCTGGATACGACTCTTCTCATGCTCAAACTTCAAGCTATCACTTTTCAATATTTTAATTTGCCCTTCAGTTAATGACTTCTGCGAAGTAAGTTCCGATACTTGATTTTCCAGGACCTGCCTTTCTTTTGCCAAAGTGCGGTAGCGGGAATTCAATTCATCCAGCTCCACTCGGAGCAATTCTTCGTCAGAAACAACCTGAGAAAAAGATTTTTTCGCATCTTCAATTTCGCTTCTGAGAGCCGTCAGTTCAAGACCAAGCTTGTATCTTTCTTCGTCTACCGATTTTTGTATAAGCTTCTTCTCTTCGCCTGAACGTTTAGCCATGACCTGCAAATCGTCGCGCAGAGCGAGCATTTTCAGCTCCTGGGCCTTCTCCTCACTGCTTAGTTCCTTAAGACGTAAACTTGCCC
>JAIFLR010000128.1 GCA_020048985.1 Halobacteriovorax sp.
AGATAGTGATGCCACTTTCACCAATACCTACCTGAACATTCCTTTAACTTTGTATTGGAAGGCTTCGTCTCAGGTTGGTTTTTTCGGAGGAACTTCACTCTATGCCCTACTTAGTGATGACTTTAAAGGTGACACGGATTTTGCTGACAGAGCAGACACGGCCATTCTGGTTTTACCTATCGTATTGGGATTTGATTTTTCATTTACAGAAAAACTGAGCCTCGAAATCTCTTATGAATATGGAATAATGGAATCGTCAGAAGATTTAAAAATAAGCTCTGCTGTTGGGTCTTTCGTTTACAACATTTAATTGAGAGAGAGCTCAGGGGGACAACTCTGAGCTCTTTGTTCTGATTTTTTCAAACACATTACCATAGTAAAAAGCTTTGAATGCAACAAGCCATTTGGGATAAACCACACTTTTTTCTCCTCGTAAGTCAAAAACGTATTATCCTTTATGAAAGATCAAGGAGCAGATAATGGAAGAGAGTAAATTTAATCTTTGGAGAGCTTGTTTCTCTTTTTGTTTTGTTGATGGTTTTCTTGCTCCTAAAGAAAACGAATGGATCGAATCTAAGATCAGTACCTTAACATTTTCTAGTGAACAGTTAAAAGTGTTGATCCAAGACCTCAAAAGTCCACCTGCGATTGAAAAACTTTTACCACTAATCACTAAGCCTGCTGATCGAGGTTTTTTAGTTAACCACGTTCGTGTGCTGGCAAAGTTAGACAGTGATCTGTCTGTCGAAGAAAAACAGAAAATCCAAATGGTGCTTCAGGCGATTACTTCCAAACTCGACATGAAAGCTTTGAATGATGTGATTGCTCAAGACGAAAAAGCTTCTTACCATGAAGATGAAGTTTATAAAGTTCACAACAAACACTCTTTTGTTGAGTCTCTCGTTATGAGTCTCATGAAAAAGATTAATCCGGGTGATTATAAGTTACCAGAGTAATAGACCTTTTAAATTTCAAACCCACTCAATCGAAGAGCTTCGCAAGAACGAATAAGGTCTTTTTCTTTTACTAATACGTAATCTGTATCAAATGTAGAGACTGCAAAAATGCTTATTTCCGCCAGGGCAAGTGGGGCCGTAATGCTCGAAAGAATTCCCGTCAGGCCAAAATCAAGAATTCCTTCAACTTTCATCATTCTCCATCCGCCTTCTGTCTTTATTCCCGGAGGTATTAGGGCAGTTTCACTAACGACCGAAAGTTCAGACGCCGTCCGACTTATTGAATAAAAACTACTTTCAAGGGCCCAGTCGGGAAACTTTGATGTTGGATCAAGTCTTGAAACTGAAAACTGACCACTTAAAACTTCGATTTTCATTCACAATATCCCTATTTGTTTTTTTTACTAGATTTCCATGGCATAAATTCCGTCCAAACAACACTCACTATCCCAACAGAGAAACAAAGAACCAAATCAGCTGGATGCAGAAGTGAAAAACTAAAGATTTCGCGCAGACTCTCGCTGTAGAGAACAACCGCCAGCATAAAAATCGAAACAAGAACGATGATCTTCACAACCAACGTAGGTGGCGTGGTTAATTTCTGCATGAGAGAAGCCTTAGATCCCCGACTGAGAAAGATGAGGGCGACATTGGAAATAATCAGTGTCGAAAAAACCAAGGTACGCGCATCAGCTTCACCCTGACCACGATTGAGTGAGAAATAATAAACTGAAATGAGTGCTATCAGTATCGACACTCCCATCAATAGACTTGGGATCCAGACATCACGATTTAAAAGTTTCTCACGAGGATTTCGTGGTGGCTCCAGCATTGTTTCAGGCCCTTCGGGCTCAACCTCAAAGGCAACAGACGAAGCAGGCTCAATAATAAGATGAAGAAAAGCGATATGGGCCGGAAAAAAAATGAGGGGAAGCTCAAAGAAAACAGGAATGATAGACAACCCCGCAATTGGAACGTGGACAGCGAATAAATAGACTAGGGCACTTCTGAGGTTCGTATAAATACGCCTCCCCATGCGTATAGCTTCTACAATCGATGTAAAATCATCATCCAATAGAACAAGGTTGGCCGATTCTCTCGCTACATCTGTCCCTCTTCCTCCCATGGCAATTCCAATATCTGAACTTTTAAGCGCCGGAGCATCATTCACTCCATCCCCTGTCATGGCGACAACTTCACCAGCTGCCTTGAGGCAATTCACGAGTCTTAATTTTTGTTCGGGCAAAACTCGAGAAAAGACACTGATGGATTTTGTGGCAATACCCAAATCATGGTCTGAAATAGCTTCCATCTCTTTTCCAGTCATTACTCCACTAGGATTTTTGAGCCCTATCTTTTTAGCAATGCTGGAAGCGGTGCTAGGATGATCTCCCGTGATCATGACAACTCTGATTCCTGCCTTATGACATTCGGAAACAGCATTCGGAACTTCTGACCTCACTGGATCGACTAATCCAATGAAACCCACTAGAGCAAATTCAAAATCGTGTTGCGCTGGAGGCAGCGCCGAATCGTTTGACGAGGCTTTGGCCACACCCAAAACTCTTAATCCCTCACTGGCCATTGTCTCTGCGACTTGATGGGCAACATCTGCATCTTCAGGTGATAAGTGACAAAGATCAATGATCGCTTCAGGCGCTCCTTTGGCACCCACAACAAATCCTCCCCCGGTCTTCGGTTTCCAGGCATGGGTGATTGAGAGCAATTCATGGGAAAGTGGATATTCTTTTTTTAGTGCCCAGTCATGGTGGATATGTTCCGTGCCTTGAAGAAATCTCGATCCGGCCTGAACAAAAGCGAGTTCCATTGGATCAAAAGGATCTTTTCTGCTGGCAAGAATTCCAAACTCCAATGCCTCATGAAATTCTTCATCTAGCGAATTTGAAGTCGATTCAAGAACGTCTACGTAACGGCCTTGAGAATAGATTTTTTGGATCGCCATTTCATTCAAAGTGAGAGTGCCAGTTTTATCGACACACAATACTGTTACTGATCCCAGATTTTCTACCGCAGAAAGTTTCCTGGTCAGAACTCTTCTTTGTGAAAGTCTCCAGGCCCCTAGTGCCATGAAGATCGTTAAAACCGCCGGAAGTTCATTCGGCATAATGGCCATCGCCAGCGACAATCCAACCAGTGCCCCTTCAAGCCAATTGCCTCTGCTCAAAGCATAGACGACCACCACAAGAACACAAATTCCTGCAGCTATCCAAGAAGCGCGTTTTACAAGCAGGTTGGTTTGTTTTTCAAGATTGGTCGGTTCAGTTTCTGCAGATTGAATTGATTTCCCTATTTTACCCATTTCCGTTTTTGATCCAATCGCTGTGACTGAGGCAATTCCCTGGCCACGAACAATAGTGGCTCCGGCAAAAAGCAAGTCTCCCATTTTTTTATCAACTGACGCAGCCTCGCCCGTAAGTAGGGACTCATCTGAAGCAATATAATCTCCGGAAATTAAGACGGCATCAGCAGGAACACGGTCCCCTTCATTAATAAAAAGAATTTCCTCTCTTACCACTTCCCTGCCGGGTATTCTCAGTTTTTGTCCATCTCTTAGAACGAGTGCCCTCGGGCTTGAGAGATCCTTGAGGGCTTCAAGGGCTCGCTCTGCCTTAGCTTCTTGAACGACCGTGATCCCTATAATTAGAACCAAGAAACCCATCAGCATCAGCGCTTCCTGTCGATCACCAATAATAAAATAAATGATTCCACAACCTATAAGAATATAAACTGTTGGCTCTTTGAGTACGTTCAAAATAATCGAAAAGGCTCTCTTGGGTTTTGAATTTGGCAATTCATTAAAGCCTTCTTCTTCCTGCCTTCTAAGAACTAATGCACCTGAGAGACCTCCACCAGACAATTGAGTCAGCTGATTTTTATCCATCTCGTTCACCTCACTAATAAGTTTAGCAGCTTAGGTTACAAACTAAACCAATTTCTTTATTTTCGTTTTGACGTGAACCTGCTAGAAGAAAGCATGATAAATAATGACGTGATTCGAAGTGTTAGGTACATGCTAAATATCAGTGAGTTTAAACTCGTAGATATAGTTAAACTTGCTGGCGGCGAAGTTACGCAAGCCGAAATGAACGCTTATATAAAAAAAGAAGACGAGCCAGGTTTTGAAGAATGTGGCCAAAAAGTCATGTCAGATTTCCTGAATGGTCTGATTTATTTTAAAAGAGGAAAGGACGAAACAAGACCACCTCTGGCCCCAGAATTACCAACCAATAATGTAGTTTTAAAAAAGTTAAGGGTTGCCTTTGAACTCAAGGATGATGACATCATTTCATTTTTAGAGAACTCTGGTTTCAAAGTTTCTAAAACAGAATTGAGTGCTTTTTTTCGTAAAGAGGGCCATGTAAATTATCGCCCCGTTGGTGATCAGTTCTTAAGAAACTTTTTAAAGGGACTAACGGCCAAGCTTAGGGGAACCACTAAGTAAGCCTTTCCCTCTTCTTTCATCCAGTAAATTCACCTAATAATTCCTGCACAGACATAAACGTAGCCCAACTGAGCAAGATCGCAATGATAACTGATTCCGGGGTCATTTTGATGGGGGATCGTTTTTTGGCCATTTTTTCTACCTGCTGGGATAAATCGACTCAGGTCTTATCGTGCAAATAGAGAAAAAAATTTAAAATATCTTCATCTTTTCTAAAAAAAACTATCAATAGATTTTCTTCAGTTCCGTGGTCTCGACTTCAAAACAAATTTTGTGATTAATTTATAAGCAACGATGAAAAAACATAATAAAAACAGAATCATAATTATTGGAATAAAAATGGCCAAAAATGTTCCAATCACTGCCACAAGCGATTCTAGTTTTCCAAACAAGGGATTGCCCACCCCACCCGTTAGCTTGGTGGACCCTATCCGCAGAATTGAGGTCGTGGCATGAACAGCTCCCGCAGTACCTCCACCAGCAATAATCCCTAACCCTACTTGCATAGTAACGGGCATATCTTTAAACATCGCTGAAGCCAAAACGGCTCCCGCCAGAACTGCCAGTGGTGCAGCGATCATGTCAAAGGCGTGATCAATCCAAGGGATAAGAAACGCTAGTGTTTCAAAAATCGCGGCAACTAAAAAAATGATTAAGGCCCCATAACTCCCTAACCATAGTAAAGACTCAATTGGTGTAATCCACCCTAGCTTAAAAGCGATTGAACTAATTAGCATCGGTAAAAAAACTCTGAAGCCGGTGCAGGCTGCCAGTGAAATTCCGATGAGGACACTCATAATCATTGTTGTATTCAGGTACTCCATACAGAACATTTTAAGATAGATGGACCACTTTAGGCATGGTTTATATTTTGCAGCAAAGAATTATGTAGGTTGAAACCAAAAAGGGAGGCTCTATGATTTGGACCTTAATTGTTGGGCTTGTAGTTGGAGTCCTTGCAAAACTTCTGATGCCCGGTAAAGACCCCGGCGGTTTTGTCATCACCATGCTTTTAGGTGTTGCCGGTGCTATGCTTGCCAACTTTGTTGGATCCAGGGCCGGATGGTACGAATTCGGTGACACAGCAGGTATCGCTGCCTCGGTTATTGGTGCGATTATTTTGCTATCTGTTTACCGCCTCTTTACCAAAAAACAGCAGTCGCTACCACATCACTAGATTGAATCGGTCCGGTAAATACTTGTGGAATGTGAGGAATAGATTTAGGGTTTTGGTGATATAATTCACTTATGCCAAACATATTGTATGCCAAAGACTTTAAAGAGATGTTGTGGAAAAACGGAAGAGGCACAACTCGTGAGCTATACCGCATTCCAAACGAAAGCGAGCCGGAAAAATTCTATTTTCGTCTGTCTGTTGCAACAGTAAATCAACCTAGTCCATTTTCAGTGTACCCTGGGATGGACCGCTTTCTCATGCTTCTCGAGGGTAAGGGATTTGTATTAAATTTCGAAGACGGGGCAAATGTAAAGCTTGTTAATCCCTTTGATTCTTTTGAGTTTGAAGGGGAAGAGAAAATTCAATGTGATCTGGTTGATAAAGGTTGTGTGGATTTTAATGTCATGACAGATCGCAACTGGGGTCACTCGATGGTGAATCTTTTTCACCTTAAAATGAACCAGATAAAGAAATACCAACCAAGCAATCACACCTTCCTCTATCTTTATCAAACGTCCCCAAAACTTATAATCCTAGAGCCAAACGATAAATTTGAGTTTAAGGCCTCTGAAAACGTGATGATCGTGGAAGTTGAGCTTACCAAATCAAATCATTAGTAAGCTCCTAAAGATCTACTTAATTGTCAGGTAAATATAAGGCTTACTCACTTTCATCGAAGCGCTTTCCTGTTTTTTAAGCTCATCAAAAACCTTAGATGTCACATCCAGTATCCCAAATTTTACTTCCGACAATTTAACCGTTAATTTTTTTACGACAGCTTCATATTTAAGAGTGCCAGATGCTTTTGCTGTTCCAGATATCTGGGCGTTGACCTCAGCACTTAAGTCAAACTTTCCACCCGTCACTTTAAGATTCAAATTTTTAATACCCATCTTGCCAAGAATTGCATCGTGGCCTTCATCTATTGCCTTCAAAAAAGCCTGGTCCATTCCCGACTCTCCATCCGTACTGAGACTGCCAGTTTTAAGACTCATTTTTTGAATACAACCACTAATCACCTGATCCATCACTTCCGGAAATGCTGTAAGACGATCACACGCAAGGTTCATATTTTTAAGATCAATATTTTTTTCTGGTGAGTTGAAGTTTGCTGAAGCTGCCGTTAATACGAACTTATCCGCAAAAGAAAGATTGAATGAACTCAAATTGATATCCTGAGCCTCTTTAATAAGATCAGGGGCACCTTTGAAGTTAAGCTCTCTGTTTTCAAATCCCTCTAGAACGATTTTAAAATCTTCGCCAATTTTTTCCACATGCACTTTTTGAGACTCATCATTCTTTGACTGATAAGAAAAAGCTTCCGCCTCTCCTTCCCCCATAGGAGCTTGATATTTAAAATTGAAATTTTTGATATTCACTTGAGAAACCTGGCCCCAGGCGATTGAAGTCATAAAAAGTGACACGAGGATAATCTTCATAAAGTTGAACCTTGGTTAAATGTAAACTTGCCAAGGTATCGGACGAGATAATTAAAGAGGTAAAAGACTCAGGAAATAGCGCCTAAAATGGGGAAAAGAATGTATGAACAGTGTGAATACTAAAAAAAGACTAAAGTTAGAAAGTTTTTACCAGACGAATTCCCGTTTTGTCTCCATCCAGTATAGGTGCGATGGCATACTTTTCGCCTTGCCCTCTTTGCGTAAAATAAATTCCGAGACCATAACTTGACCCTATGGTTATGCCGGCCACAACATCATGTAGAAAATGTCTTCCGTCATTCATTCGGCTATAGGCAGTCAGACTGGCCAAAGTGATTGCACTCAGTCCCCAATACCATTCATGGTGGACGGCCACAGCTGTAGCAAACGCAAATGCCGTCGTGGTGTGCCCAGATGGAAAAGAATTTTTCTCCTGGATATTGTCAGGTCTTGGTTCCCGAACTGTATACTTAAGCGCACTGGCAACGATCACTGAATAGGCGGTAGCTTTAAACATGTGAGTGGCGCGATCGTAAGAAGTATTTCTTCCAGTGGTCATACCATGGGCCAACATACCAATTGTATAAATCGCGTTGGGATAAAGCTGACCGTAATAATCGCCTATCGGCGAAGCATCCCCAAGAGGTTTTTTCCGGCTCGTATGTGCAGTTGCAGGATCTGAAACAGCATCTTCAGTCACTAACAATGCCAGAGTCGTCACGGTCCCAGTCCAAAAAACAGGTGCAGCTTCAGTAATTACAGGAGAAAGAAATTCTTGTTTCACGGATGCCGCAAACGAATTAGTGATGAAAAAAAATAATAAAAGGATCATTTTCACGAGCTAATTCTCTCATGCCCCCAGAATCTCGCAACCAATCTTAAGATATTTTGATTTGAGTGTTTCGCTTACAAAAGCGGTGACACTCTAGACCGGTACAAAAGCGCACAGTCAAGGGTTTGATTGACCCAGAAACAGGAGTTTCCTATGAGAATTCATCATTTGAACTGCTCAACTTTATGTCCTCTGGGTGGCCACTTCACTGACCGCATTTCACCCGGCTTCCTTGCGGCTCACATGGTTTGCCATTGTTTACTAATTGAAACGAGTAACGGTCTTGTGCTGGTAGATACCGGTCTTGGCATCCAGGACGTTGCCGCTCCTGAAGAGAGAATCAATCCTTTTCTGCGAGCGATACTTCGACCCAAGCTAGATGTAAACGAAACCGCTATCGCACAGATTCGGGCATTAGGCTTTGATCCCCAAAATGTTAAACATATCATTTTAACTCACCTTGATTTTGATCATTCTGGTGGAATTGAAGATTTCCCAGATGCTCAAATTCATGTGCTGGAATCTGAGCTTAGAGCGGCCAATGATCCAAAAGGTATTAAGGCCAAAATAAGATATCAAGCCACTCGATTGTCCAAGATAAAAAACTGGAATACCTACTACGCAGAAGGTGAAAAGTGGTTTGGATTTGAAGCCGTCAGACAATTAAAAGGCATTCCTCCGGAAATTATCATGATTCCTCTTTGCGGCCACTCAGAAGGTCATGCGGGAGTAGCCATAAATACTGATCGGGGCTGGCTATTGCATGCTGGGGATGCCTACTTTTTTAGAGGGGAAATTAATCACGATTATAGTTGCCCATCTGGGCTGCGGGGCTACCAAAAGCTCATCGAGGCCAACCACAAAATGAGAATCCTCAATCTCATTAAGCTCAGAGATCTCGCGCATGACCACCACTCAGAAGTTAGAATCTTCTCCTCCCATGATTCCGTCGAATTTTCCGACCTTAAGAATGAACCATCCCGACTTCTGGCAGGCAGTCCTGCGACCTTTGAAAATGTGCTTTGGATGAGACAACCTGCCCCAGAAAGAAGACCATTTCACTAAGGTTCTTGCGAATATTTATCTTATTTTCATCAAATTTATGTCCCCTCTTCCGATAAGGAGGAAGAGGCATGAATGAGTAGTTTTTTTGGTAAGGCACTAATCGTCGACAATACGGTAAAGTTTGTCGAAGAAATTAAGGGAGAAGATAAACTTCTCACAGAATATGCATGCCTTTTCGCCAAAAGTTTTAAGGATGCCTCACAACTTTTAAAACAATCAAAGCACAATATTCGAGTAGTCTTTCTTTCTAGCAGCATAAGTCCGAGTCACGGATTGGAAGAATTATCTGAGATAAAAAAAGAATATCCAGATTTGCCAGTGTTTCTAATTTCACATCGCCCAGAAAGAGAACCGAAAGAGGTTATGGAGAATGAATCCAGTTTCACTAAAATTATTCGCTCTCCTGAGAAATTTTCTGCCCTTACAAAAGAAATTGATGATTTATTTTCTTCTAAAGAAACCTGGACAGATGTAAAAGTTTCTAAAGAAGAGAAAAATGTTGAACTCAATTTAGCTGCTGAGGACTATATACCCACCATCTTGGCCGATTTCGTATTGACCCCGAAATCATTTTTCAACATCTACATAAAACTAGGCCCATCAAAATTCATCAAAGTCTTAAATGCTGGTGATCCACTTCAGGAAGACCTAATCAAAACCTATACGGATAAAGGGATCACTCATCTTTACATTGCAACTGATGAACATAGGAAATATATACGATTCTGTGAGGAATCAAGTAAAAAGATACTGAAACGAGATGACATCGGATCAACCAAGAAAATAAATAATGTTCTTAATCTTGGGGCAAATATATCACAAAGTCTGGCGCACTCTGGGATTTCTCAAGAGAAGCTCGACTTTGCAAACACTTTCCTCACTCAAAGTGTCGGCCTAATAAAAAACATAAGAATGAAAAATGAATCATTAAAAAAATTCATTGATTCAATAGAGATGCGAGAGCATTGTGCCACTGTCTCTTTTCTTGCCGGTATGATCGCAAACGAAGTTGGGATTGAATCCCTTAAATCTATTAAGCTCGTTGGTATTGCCGCTCTTCTTCATGACATAGGGCTTTATGATGTCGACCCAGATTTCAAAGAAGAGGATCTAGGCAAATTCAATGAAGAACAGCTCAAAATCTATGAGCAGCATCAAAAGCACGGCGGCGAAATTCTGCGCAAGTGTGGAGGCTTTGATGAAGTCATTTATCAAGCCGTAGAGACTCACCATATGCGCCGCAGAGGAAGTGACCCTTTAAATCGTTCAAATAATATCAATATGGTAACTGAAATTATAGGCGCTGCAGATGAACTTCATAATATTGTCATTACTAAACATATTGATAATCATAATTTAAATTATTTTCTTATGACCAATTTAAAAAATTATTCTCCACAAATTGAGAAAGCCGTTTTAAAGCTCCTTCAAATAAAAAAAGCCGCTTGATGCGTTCCTCCTTTAGTTATCTTTAGTGTCCATTTCTTTTTTGTTAGTGCTACATCCTTATTCAGATAACCTCATTCAAGAGGCGCAAAATTCTTAAGGAGTTTTTCATGGGCAAAAAGATTTATGTTGGAAATTTACCATTTACTACAACAAGCGAATCCCTCTCTGAGATGTTTGCTTCTTTTGGACAAGTCGATTCGTCGAAAATTGTTATGGACCGGGATTCAGGTCGAAGCAAAGGTTTTGGCTTTGTTGAAATGTCTTTAAGCGATGAGGCAGACGCGGCAATTCAAAAACTTCATGGATCTGACTTTGGTGGACGTGCCTTAACAGTCAATGAAGCAAGACCTATGGAGAAGAAAGATCCCTCACAAGCTGGCGGCTTCCGTTCAAACCGCCCAGACTTTAATCGCGGCCCATCTCAAATGGATCGCTCAAGTAATCGTTGGTAACTATTACATCATTTAAAGCCCTCTTTTGAGGGCTTTGAATGGTGCAAAATCAATAAGTTATCAATGTTTTGATCCCTTGCGATTTAATTTTGTCGCTTTCTCAAAATATTGGTGTTAAATGTAGGTTCTCAACGTTCGTTTCAGAGTGTCCCGAGTAAAGTTACTCCATGTCCTCTAAGCGGCTCCCTGGCCTTTGGAGGTTTTATGGGTAAGAAGATTTATGTCGGTAATCTACCATTCACAGCAACTAATGAATCACTATCTGAGATGTTCGCATCTTTCGGTCAAGTTGATTCATCAAAAATCGTAACAGACAGAGATACTGGTCGTTCAAAAGGCTTCGGCTTTGTTGAAATGTCAGACTCTTCTGAAGCTGACGCTGCTATCGAAAAACTTAACGGTGCTGATTTCGGTGGTCGTTCACTAACTGTTAACGAAGCTCGTCCTATGGAGCCTCGTACAGGTGGTTTCGGCGGCGGCCGTGGTGGCGATCGCGGTGGAGACCGTGGTGGTCGTTCAGGTGGTTTCGGTGGAGGCCGTGGTGGCGATCGCGGTGGAGACCGTGGTGGAAACCGTTGGTAATACCAGCTTTTTGAATTAAATCAAAAAATAAGAGAGGCCTGCGAAAGCGGGCCTTTTTTTTGTCAAATTTTAAATATCGCGTCACATTATCAACCTTGTTTTTTTCTATAATTTTTCTAAGTACCTCAAATTGTGCTATCCTTGAAGAGAGGAATTATTGTATTTAATTCCGCAATTATCGTCGCAGGTAAAGAGTTTCGAGCGAGTTGCTTCTGATCCTCTGAAAGCGCGCATCCAGGGCCTTAAGGAGGTATCTATGGGTAGTAAAATTTACGTTGGTAACTTACCATTCTCTGCAACTAACGACTCTCTTAACGAGATGTTCGCAAAGTTCGGAACTGTTGAATCAGCCAAGATCATCATCGACAGAGACACGAACCGTTCTAAAGGTTTTGGCTTTGTAGAAATGGCATCTGCTGACGATGCAGCTGTAGCAATTGAAAAACTTAATGGATCTGATGTAGGTGGTCGTTCACTCGTAGTGAATGAAGCACGTCCGATGGAGCCTCGTACAGGTGGTTTCGGCGGCGGCCGTGGTGGCGATCGCGGTGGAGACCGTGGTGGTCGTTCAGGTGGTTTTGGTGGAGGCCGTGGCGGTGATCGCGGTGGTTTCGGTGGAGGCCGTGGTGGTGATCGCGGTGGAGACCGCTGGTAATCTGCATTTTCAAAATTGAATTTTTAAAGAAGCCCGCAATAGCGGGCTTTTTTTTTGATCTTATGGGACACCAACGAAAATTGATGTTTTAATATTCCTATGATTACAGAATTTCTCTCAAAAAAAGATTTCACCTGGGTAGATGTACAAGAGCCTGAGACCGAAGATTTTGAACGTCTCAATACGGACTTTTCTTTGCCTTATTTATTAGTCCAAGACTGTCTGAGACCAGAGCATCTTCCAAAGTATGAAGAAAGTGAGGAAGGTGGTCATTTCTTAATGTTAAGAAGTTTTGATAACGAGTCTCACCACCACGATACTTCAGTTCAAGAATTAACTCGCAAGATAGCGCTCTTTATTAATGAAAATCGCCTTGTCACGATTCACAGAATTGAGCTGCCCTACCTGGCTTCAGTTGCTGAGAAGTCTAAAAAAACTGATTTGCCTAAAACACTGCATGGCCTGGTTCACCAGGTTATCCTTTCAGTGATTCGAACTTACGACGCCCCCGTACTGAGACTGCAGGATTTATATGATGGATTTGAACATGAAGTGCTCGCTAAAAAGAATGAGCACTTGTCCACGACACGAATCTATCACTTTCGTCGGCAGACATTTATTTTAAAACGAATCCTCAGGCAGACGAGTGACACCCTTTATCGGGGAAAGGATTTTTGGGAAGAAAATCCATCTATGCTTCAAGATTTAAGAGAGAACGTGGACCAGCTTTATTTTCAATTGGAAGAAGTATCGATTAACTTTGAACATCTATTCAATTTGCACGTTGCTCTCAATGATCAGCGCGCCAATGATGTGATGAAAATTCTCACCATTTTCTCGTCGATTTTGCTCCCCCTCAACTTCATCGCTTCCTTTTATGGAATGAATTTTGATCATCTTCCCGGCATTCATTCAACAAGTGCGGTCGCCATTTTATCATTTGTGATGTTGGTCATTACAATCATGGCCGGATGGTATTTCAAACGTAAGGGCTGGTTTGTAACTGCTCGAGAGTAACTAGCCTAAAGGAACTTCATGCGCGCTATTTTTCTTATCATGACTTTGATCATTCCTCTCTCAACATTGGCCCAGTCAATGAAAGACATGAGTAACAAAGATAAGATAAAATATTTTTTTGATAAGCTCTCCAAAGACAATATGACTTTAGTTGATGAGTTTTATCATCCCCAAGTTGATTTTGTTGATCCTTTGGGGGAGATTAAAGGTTCCGAAAAAATTAAAGCCTACTACGGCGGCATGTACCAGAACGTTAAAAGTATTAAATTTGATTTTGTTGAATTTCATGAAGCTGGAAATCATGTCATCGCTATTTGGAAGATGACACTTCAGACTGACAAACTTAATAGTGGCGAGCCCTATTCAGTGGATGGTAATTCTGTCATCAAGTTTGATGAGTTTGGTAAGGCCTACTATCATCGTGATTATTTTGATGTAGGTGCCTTTGTTTATGAGAAAATCCCGGTGCTAGGTTATGTTATCCGAAAAATTAAAGATCGCTTCAAAGTAGAATAGATGAAAAGACTAGAAACTCTCATTCCCCTCGTTAAACCCTTTTATACTCCCGACGATCCGGCCCATGACTGGCCACATGTTGGCAGAGTTGCGGCGACCGCCCGAAAACTTGCTGAGGGCGAGAATGTAGATCTTCCCTGCCTTCTAGCAGCAGTTTACTGCCACGACATAGTAAACCTTCCTAAAAACCATCCTGAGCGCTCACAGGCGTCTCAGATGGCAGCGGACAAAGCTGCAACCCTAATGGAGCAATGTGGATTTAGCGCAGCGGAAATAAATAAAACCAAACAGTATATTGTTGAACATAGTTTTTCTAAGGGGCTTAAACCCTCAAGTCTTGAGGCGGCCATTCTGCAGGACTCTGATCGTATAGATACCCTGGGAGCGATTGGAGTTTTACGTTGTGCTTCGGTCAACACTCAGATGAAATCAAGTTTTTACGAGCCATTTGATCCCTTGGCAGAGGCGCGAGAGCTGGATGACAAGAAGTACATGGTGGATCATTATTTTGTTAAAATTTTTAAGCTACCCGAGATGATGAATACTGCCAAAGGCAAGGCCGAAGCCCAGGTACGAGTTGAATACATGAAGGGTTTTCTGAGTACTCTGATGGGTGAGATACGCGGATAATTTTTAAGCTGCCTCAGTAAAGAAGGCTTCGTTTCGAGCCACCACTTCATCTTCTTTCTTGAAAAATCGGTGATACAGAAAAATTGCCATGGCGTAGAAAAAAGCCGCAGTAAAAAAAGTTGGCCCGAAAGAATAGTGTTCTATTAAATACCCACCCAAACGCGTACTCGTAGTATAGATCAGGTGATAGAAAAACAAGATCACTGCCGAAGCAAATACACACTCCTGCTCCCTGACATGTTCCATTTCAAACATTGAAGTTATGGGACTAGACATATTCATCAACATTCCACGCATAAAAAAACTACCCAGCACAAGACCCACACTTCCAGTCAATCCCATCGTAATCATAAAGGGAATGGATAGACTTGCTGTCAGAATAATGAAACGCAAAGGCGTCGTTTTTTTAATTAACGAAGGCGTGATGAATATCCCGGCGAAGATAAATATTTGTAAAAGAGCGTAAGAAACTCCAATCATCTTTGTAGATAAATCGAATCGCTCCTTCAGATAAAGATTCATAAAGGGAATAATCAATCCACCACCAAAAGCAAAACACAACTTAGGAAGTATCAGTTTACTTAAAATTCTCCACTCCTTCTCTTTTAACCCATCCAGAAGAGGTTTTTTCATCTTCGGTATTGGAACCCGACGAATCCGGATAAACATAAGGTTAGAAAGGAAAACGACCATCAAGGCCAGCATGATAGATGTTCGATAAAGGGTGATCTGATCCATTTCGGGATGAAAGTGCCTCACGACTTCAGGTAGATACCCACCCACTAAGTAGCCAAGGAAGTGC
>JAIFLR010000114.1 GCA_020048985.1 Halobacteriovorax sp.
AAGCTTTGGACATCGGCTTTTTTCAGAAAGACTCTGAACAAATTCAATGAGGGCGGCATTAAACTCATGATGGCCGATGATATGTATAAACTAAAAGAATCAGAGAAAGGTCTCTTTCATAATAAGATTTGGATTTTTGATGAAGAAATTGCCATTGTCGGCGGTCAAAACATCGTGAACAGTGCCAACAACTCAACCGGATTCAACCACTGGAACAAAGACACTGATGTGTTGATTGAAGGTCCAATGGTGACTGATGTTTTAAAAGAATATAACGTGCTTAAAAAACGCTATGACAAAAGATTCTTTGACCACAAGAATAGACAGTTTAACCTGGATACAGGTGTGACTGCTGAAGCCTACGACGCCATCATTGCTAAAAAACTTGCTGACGAAAGAGCGCAAGGATTGAGAGGTCAGGAGAACTATGAGAAGTGGTTTTCAAACCGTGAGACGGCCACTAACGGTGCTTGCCGCTTTGTGATCCAGGGACCACAGAAAGATAAAAATGCGATCTCAAAAGCTTATGTCAAAGTGGTGGACGCGGCTCAAAACCACATCTACTTCGTGTCTCAGCATATCGAATACGATACTTCTCTTCCAGAAGGCCAGGCGTCTTGGGAGACAGAAATTTATAAGTCCCTCTTTAAGCGTGGTGACGCTGGTGTTAAAATTGACCTGATCGCCAACGGAATTGATGGTGGTTTTGCTGAAATCGGCCAGAACATCACAGCAGGTAAAAAGAGTGAACGTCGCCTTAAACATCTTGAGAAAAAATTTGCCCGTCAGGAAAAACGCGGCGAAGAGCCTGGAACATTCATGTCGCGTCTTAGTGCAAAACTCGGACTCAAGAGCACAAAACAGTTCGGCCCATACTTAGATAAAGCTTCTCAAGAGGACAATTTTACCGCTTGGATGCACTTTCAATACGTCCATTCTAAGACTATGTTGATTGATAACATCATGGCGTCAGTGGGAAGTTTTAACTTTGAGCCTTACTCAGCTGAGAAAAGTCACGAGTCTACAGTACTTTGCTACGACCAACGCCTGGCGCAAGAGCTTAAGGCCGACAATATCCGCGACATCGTAAACTCTACTCCAGTCTTCCCGTTAACCATGGTTAATGAATAACATACTCCGCCTGATATAATTTTCCTTGAGCCCCCCTGTCGGGGGGTAACCAAGGAAGGTTATGTCGAAAATCATTGTTCTGTTTCTAGTTCTCTTTACACACGCCCACGCCTCTCCCTTATTCAAAACGGATGACTGTCATCCGCAGATAACTAGTGCCTGTCCTTTGGACGCCTATGCACAGAATGCTGGTTGGTTTAATCGCCTTCGCCACAATTTTGTCATCAGCTATCAAGGCCTCAAGGATTATTACCAGCACGTGTCTCAGGGAATGATTTATGAAAATCCTGAAATGTATGAACTACAAAACTCTGCTTATCAGGCACTCACCAATCAATCGCGCCAGCACCTAACCTTCATGGTGGATTTTGATAAAAAAGTCATCACACCCATCCAGGATCTTTCTGCTGAATCAGCTTCAAAACTTTTTCGTTTTGATAATCAGCTTTTCAATCACACTATGGGCGAAAATGATTTCATCAAGAGTAAGACCAAATACTACAACCTCACTCGCTTTAACCGGACGTCACTGCGCTTTAACCGTGAAATCCTACTTCTCTCAGACTGGACTTCACTTATTCATCCTCCCATTTTTAAAGTGGAAGATATTCAGCTCACAAATTCAACCAATGAGTCAGTCTTTCGACGCAAAGAATATCACATGGAGATGGATGCCGAGACTCAAACCGAACTGACTCAAGGAAATGAGCTTAAGCTATTTGTGAACAACGCTTCTTATACAGAGAAAATTCGACTGGTCCAAAATGCTAAAAAGTATGTTTTTGTGGCGGTGATGTCTTTTGCTTCAAGCAAGGAATCAAACCGTTTAATCAATGCACTGGTAGAAAGAGCTCAGGCCGGTGTGGACGTCAGAGTAATCATGGAAAAAGTCTGGACCTTGATCTCATTTAAAAAGACGCTCGCAGCCCTCAAGGCAGGTGGAGTAAAGGTTGTTCTGTCAGATGATCTGATTCGTTTTGGAAGAAACCAGTCCCTCTTTCACTCAAAATATTTCGTCATTGATGGCCAAGTCGGCATCATGGGCGGACAAAACCTGGTTGACCGAAGTCACAAGGCTTCAGGCTACAATCACTTTAACAAAGACACTGATGTACGAGTCATTGGCCCCACGGTGACTGATCTTTTAGAAGACTACATCAAGTTGTGGCAGAGATTCTCTCGTCAGGACTTCCCTGCTTCTTATAAATTAGAAGTACTTGAACAAAAAGCGGCCCAGAGACAAATTGGTAACCGTGGAAGTGAAAACTACTCAACATGGCTCAATGGTACTGCTCCCAAAGGCTTGTGCCGATTTATTTCCCAGGGGCCACATTCTGATAAATTCAAAATCAGCCGCGCTTACCTAGCGACATTTCAAAAGATGCAAAAAGATCTCATCTTCGCCAGCCAGCACATTGGTTTTGAAGAAAAGAAAGATACCATCTGGAGTTCAAGAATTTATTCAGAACTATTTGATAAGGCCCGCGCCGGTTTTCCAGTCACACTTATCACCAATGGAATTGATGGGGGCTTTCTTAAAAACGAAGCGTCTGGTCCCTTTGCCTCTTTTTTCACTAAGAAACTGAACAACATTACGGGTTACCTCAACACGGCCATGCGTCGAAACAAACTCGAGTATGTATCTAAAGTTGATAATTTTTCAGTTTGGCAGCACTTTCAATACATCCATTCAAAAGTTGCCATTGTGGACTCAGAAGTGGCCGCTATTGGAAGTTATAACTTTGAAACGTATTCTGCTGAACATAGCTATGAAACAGCTATTTTCTGCCAAGACCGTGGTTTAGTGGAAGCACTGACAAATGATCTTAGGGTGACAATTGCTAACTCGACTCCGTTGGTACTTGATTCATCTAGCCGCTAATTTCTTTTAAATGCTGGGAGCAATCATTGGCTTCCAGCACTCCTTCTACTCAAACTCAGCGTCACTAAAGGTTCCATCCCAATTCCAGTCTTCAACGTTCGGAGTGAGATCAACTGTTTTGAGAGCTTCGCCGTTGCCATCTTTAACCACCCAATTCCCATTCACTTTTCTTAAATAGATGTTGTGGTGCTGATAATTATTGGGTTTGGCGGTTAAAACTGAGAAGGTAAACTGGCCTCCGGTAGCGGCATAAATCGTGGCGCCAGAGGATTTTTTAACTATGAGGGCGGGTTTCTTCTCACCCGATTCAATGTATTCAAGCTTTTCCCCGGCCTTAAGTTCATCGAAGGTTTTAATCATGGTCTGAGATTTCTTCCCATTCACATTAAAATCAACTCTTATACCTGAAATATTTCCGCTCGCATCGGTCACAACGGAGACCTTTCCATTTCCCTGATTTTTATAGAATTTAGTCACCGTCACTCCCAAGACCTTTTGAGTCTGGGCCATGGATCCCGTAATGTTGAATGTACTTTCGGCCAATTCTTCAATTGCACTAAAAGAGCCTCCCGTTGCCTCACAGAGGTCGGAAGCGTATGCCGATGGAAGGGACAGAAGAAGCACTAGAATGAGTTTTTTCATGATCTCAGAATACCATAAACCCCATTTTTTTGACCAAGGGGGTATAAATTTTTCTGAGCTAGGGCGCCTTATTCCAGCTTCACTGCATGCATGAGCGTGTTGGCACTTGAGGTTGAGGCAATGCCAGCACCCCAAATAACCTTATTAGATGAATCGATGGTAATTTCAGAAAGGCGCATATCGGGTGTGGCCGTATTGCCAGTGAAGAAACCGTTGGTACCAAAAGAATTAATGATGGCACCAGTCCTGAGATCAAGAGAGAAGAGTTTAAAGTTCGAGCCTATATTCCCAGCGCAAATAATTTGATTTGAATAAACGGCAGTACTTCGGAGAGCCATTCCAGTAAAGGCAGGGTCAACTGATAAATCAAGAATTCCTGCAACTCCCCAAGAAGTAACCGGGACGCCCGCACTATCGAGCTTTAGGAGATAACTAAACCATTCAGTTCCTACTTTATGTTGACCCCCGACTAGAAAAACATCATCTTGTAGGACAAAATTCCGGGGATAGTTTAAGGTTCCAAGAGTGAGCGTATAAACACCACTTGTGCCCCAAGTTGTATCGACCGCACCACTCGAAGTAAGTCTAATGACGGTCGTTTTATAATCAGTTAAAATGCCTGCATGGACAGAGATTAAGATTTTACCTGAAGAATCAATAATCAGATCCCCCTCAGAAGTCGTATATTCGGAGGGGTATAAAAACGATCCTGAGCTAGCGAATGTTGTATCAAGAGTTCCATCGGCATTAAACTTTGCAACGAAATAACTCCTCACTGTTGCCACAATCGCGTAGCCCATGACTACTAATTTTCCATCTGCCAAAACTTCGCCCTTCAAAATAAAAGCTGTATTAGCAGTAGTAAAAATTGAAGCCGTACCACTCGATCCCCAGGTCGTATCTAACGTCCCATCCATATTGAGTCGCAAAATCATGCCTCTTGAATCGGCCGCACTTGTAGTCGAGCGTGAGGCGCCGAAGGCATAGATCTTGTTATCATGAACTTTAGCATCAAATATAAAATCTCTAAATCCCCATGTACCATTGTAAATATATTTACCACTGGCATTAAAGGAAGTGTCGAGAGATCCATCTGTTGTTAATCGCGCAATGAAACCATCTAAAGGGCCCGAGTCGTATGCTCTGGCGGTCGAACCAACAACAAGCAGTTTACCGTCAGGTTGGACAGTCATGCCGTAATAAGTATCTTTAAAGGTAGCAGGAGTAGCAGTGGTGTAGTCAGGGTTAATGTCAAAAGGCATGCTTGCGTCAGCATCTCCAAAACTGCCCGAACGAATTCCCTTAAACTGATAGGCAGTCAAAGATACTGTGGCATTAACTGAACCGGCCTTATTTTTTGCTGTTACCGTGTACGTGGCAGTATCAATTGGTGACGAGGGTATGCCACTAATGACACAGGTTTTATTATCAATGGCCAGCCCCGAAGGAAGGGCCGGGGAAATAGTGCAAGAATTGATCGAATTGATCACACCATCAGGAGCAATTGGAACAATTGAAACATTGTCACCAACAGAGAAAGAGAAATCACTATAAGTGAAGTTCGGCGAGAACTGTTGATCAAAATTAAAATTTTCTTTACATCCCAACGACACAAACGCCATTAGGAAATAGGTCAGGGTTAGAGAGCGCATATGATGAGCTTTATCGGACATTTATTAAGAAAACTTTAAAATCGAACACCCATGAATAAAATCGAATTTCTCTCCACTTCAAAATCAAATGCAAGCTTCTGATAAAAGGCTTTATTAGCAGAGGTTGGTCCAGTCATAATATGCAGGCCGGGTAGGTGTTGCTCTTTAAAGTGCGACATCAACCTAAGAACGAGCTTCTTGCCCACTCCCCTGCCTCTGGCATCGACGTGACAGTTAACATGTAAGTGAGCGGGGTAAACCGTGAAATGCTCTTCAAAAGCCTTCAGGTGCGGCTGTATGGCATACAGGTCAGGATCTTGAGAGCGTGGCATCCCCAGAACGTAACCCAGCACTTTTCCTTCATCTACCGCGAGCCAGGCATATTCAGGAAAATTGATCAGATAAAAGCCCACATACTTCCAAAAGAAAGCGTCTTTTTCATGCTGGTCTTTGAACTCTTTTTTAGTCGAGGCTTCAAAAAAAATCTCTGAGACTTGAGTAAGATATGATTGCGCAAAATTTAAAATTACAGTCTCTGGCATAAATTCCAAACTTGGTATTTGGCCCTGAGAGGCGGATCGATATGTTTAACGTCTTTCACAGGTTCAAACCGGTAAAGATGAATCCAGTCCGGCAGAAAATCCTCAATCATTTTCATCAAGGGCAGTGTCGGATTTTTTTGAAGCAGCTGTTTGGTGGTAAAATACCAATCAAACAATAGATTAAACTCAGGCAAATCACGAATCGCCTCAAACTCTCCGTGAAAAGTTTCGGGTTTAATTTGAATGAACTTTTTTGAATTCTCGGCCCATCTGGCCAGGCGAGATGAAGTTTCTGAGCTGACGGAGAAGTATTTCTGCCAAGTCTCGCAGGAAACTCCAATCCACTCGAGAGCAATCATCCAGGTCTCATGTTTAGAAGGGTCAGTGAGAACCCGCGAAAGTTCTTCCCACTTCATTTTCATGCTTTCAAAAGACAGAGGTAACTTTAGTTCAGGCTTCACCTGCTGCCAGTCTAAAAGTTTTTTTAACATGGCGATGGGATGCATGGACTTTTGCAATTCGCTCCAGATATAGGTCGAACTCATTCCATCCACAGGCATAGATTCTAAAAGTTTTTTAAGTTCTTCAGTAAATTGGAACTGCATCTTTTCTGCAAAACGAACGGCCCTTAAAAACCTCACCGGATCTTTTTGAAAATCAGGGCTCGCATGATGAAGCAGTTTGTCTCTTAAATGAACCACACCATTTAAGGGGTCCAGGAGCTCAAGCTCCTTAAGGGAAGTGAATCTAATTCCCATGGCATTAATCGTAAAATCACGTCTCAAAACAGACTGCTCAAAGGGTAGCTTAAAATCAAATTCGGCCGTAAAGTTTGAATGCCCCTGAGTCTGATTAAAGGTTTCTTTACGAGGTGGAGAAAACTCAAACTGGATATTTTTGTAATCAAGGCGGATCACTTCATAAGGCATGTAGTTGACTCTCCCTAATGCCGAAAGAGCGATCCCGAAATCTTTCCAGAAATTTTTATTAAATGAAACTGTCGGGTGAGAGACTTCCAGGTCCCAGTCATTACCGACTAAACCTGTGAGGAGATAATCCCTTACCACTCCTCCCACTAAGGTGGGAACGAGCCCAAAAGAAGAGACAATTCCATAGACGTCATGAAATGCAGCAGGAATCTTAGTCGCAAATTTTTTCGTATCAAAACTCAAACTAGAGTTCCTTTGCAACCTGAAGAAGAAATTTATACAGCTCTTTGATCTTATAATTGTCAGCTTCATCAGCGTGAAAAGCGAATGACACTTTGTTATTAAAGACTTCGAATTCTTTGCCTACAGTTTTGACATTTTCTCTTTTGTAAGAGCGCTTCATCACGTGAGTTGGAACAACCGCAATGCCTATCCCCTCGTTCACGGCCTGAAGCATTTGTCCGAAGGAATTCACCACCAAACGAGGTTTAAGATTTCTCGGCACAACCCCAAATTTCTCCTTACACCAGCGGTAAAAAGTCGGGTCATTATTATCGTAGAATATAATCGGGTGACTTAAAATTTCTTTGAGGTCAGATTTAGCAGTGATGTTAAAGCTTTCTGGAAAAACCAAAGTCGAATATTCAGAATGCAGATCTTTTTTATCCGCAAAGGCCGGCACAAGGTGCTCTGGCATAATCAAACAATCAACTTCGTGTTGTTCAAATTTTTTGATCAAAGTTTCGGGAAAATCCATCGAGAGCTTAACTTCAAGTTGCGGATAAGCAGTGAGAAAATCCAACATCCGGCTTGAAAGCCAGGTTTTACCCGTTTCTTCTATTCTCTTGAAGTACTGTTTGGCGACTTTAGCTAAACGCATACCATTTTCAGTTAAGTTCACCGACTTTCCCTGACGGGTAACGATGGGAAAGGCTACCTTGGCCTCAAGGTTTTTGAGGGCCTGTGAGACAGCGGACTGCGTCACATTTAATTCTTGCGCCGCCTTAGAAATATTCTCGTTATGAGACAAGGCTATTAGGACCTGGAGTTGGGATGATTCAATCATAAGATATACCTCTAATATATATTAGTTTGAATCAAGGTTTATTTAAAGACAATCGGCATACTTAAACTCAGCAAGAATCCATTGGTGTCCCGCTCTACGTCCTGAAAGTTTTCATATTTCGCCTCGTCGTATTTAAGCATCAGGTATTCAAGGTTGATTGAAAGCAGCGGGAAAGGAGTCCAGCCCACGCCTAGTTTGAATCCAGAACCTTTTTCTGTGCCTGGAATATCAGAGTCATCCAACTCATATTCGGAGGAGAAAATGTATCCGGCCCATCCGCGAATGAGCGGCAGCCCCACCATCAAAGTAGCGCCTATGTTGGTAATCTTACTTTTGAAATCATGCTCTTCTTTTAAATTACTGGTCATGAAATCCAGGCCAAGACCGAAAATACCAATCCCATACCCCGCTCGGGCGCCGTAAGCAGGACCTTTACCAGACTCCGTTGGGACTTCTAACTGGTCGCCGTAATTATCATAGTCTCCGGAGTGCTTAACCGAGAGGTAGCCGACATAGGGCTCTATAAAAATTCCAGCAAAAGAAGAAAGAGAAATAACTAAACCAAGAACAGGAAGGAAGAATTTAAAGCTCAAAAATAACCTTTAGTTGGTGCAAAAAAAAAGGGCCAGGATAAACCTGGCCCTAGGAGTAAAAATCTTATGCAGCGTGAGAATTAATCACGTTCAGCAAGTTTCTCTTTTCTCTCTGCCATTACTTTCTCTTGTACGAAAGAAGGACATGGCTCGTATTTAGCGAATTCCATCGAGTAACCAGCTTTACCAGCTGTACCTGAACGAAGAACTGTCGCATAACCGAACATTTCAGAAAGAGGAACGTGAGCATTAATGATCGCGTCTCCAGAGTCAGTTGACTCAGATCCAAGAATTACACCACGACGAGAAGATAAATCTCCGATAACAAAACCTTGGAAGTCTTGTGGAGTTTCAACTTCAACTTTCATGATTGGCTCAAGGATGATCGGCTGAGCATCTTTAATCGCTTGTCTCATTGCCATACGTGCAGCAATACGGAACGCAAGATCGGATGAATCCACATCATGCGACTGACCGTCTTGAAGGTAAGCTTCAACGTTGATCACTGGGAACGCTGCAAGAGGTCCCTTGTTCATAACGTCCATGAAACCTTTTTCACAAGAAGGGATAAATTCGTTAGGAATCGATCCACCCTTAATTTCGTTAACCATACGGAAAACTTGGTCTTCACGCTCTTTACGATCATCAGCAAGGAACTTGATCTTACCGGCAACTTTACCGAATTGACCCGAACCACCTGATTGTTTCTTATGTGTGTATTCAAATTTAGCTTCGCCGCGAATTGTTTCACGGTAGTTAACTTGAGGAGCACCAACATCTACTTCAGCTTTATATTCACGCTTCAAACGTTCAACATAAATCTCAAGGTGAAGCTCTCCCATCCCAGCGATACGTGTTTCACCAGACTCTTCATCTGTGAAAAGGTGGAATGTAGGATCTTCTTTAATGAAGCGCTGTAGTCCTTTAGACATACGAGCTTGCATTTCTTTATCTTTAGCTTTGATTGAAAGCTCGATAACAGGGATAGGCACGTGCATGCCTTCGCACGACAGATGCTCTACGTTCTGATCTTCAGCCACGAAAGTATCACCCGAAGCACAGTCAACACCGATCATTGCAATGATATCACCAGCTGAAGCTGAATCGATGTTTACACGGTCGTTTGAGTTCATACGAACGATACGACCAACACGAACACGTTTCTTAGTACGAGTATTGAAAAGAGTATCACCTTTGTTAAGTGTACCTTGGTAAATACGAGTATAAGTCAACTGACCGAATTGTTCGTCAGTGATTTTGAACGCCATACAAACAAGAGGCTTGTCCATATCTGGATCAAGATCAATTTTCGCATTTGCTTTAGAGTCAATCGCCTTAGGCTTCGCAGAAGTCACTGGAGAAGGTAAATAACGAGCAACTGCGTTCAAGAGAAGTTGAACACCTTTGTTTTTGAAAGCTGATCCAAGGAAAACCGGAGTGAAAGTAAGAGCATTTACGCCTTTTCTAACTGCACGGTGAATTGTTTCCATTTCGATTTCTTTACCATCAAGGATGTCTTCCATCATTTGATCGTCATAAGCAGAAACCACATCAAGCATTTCTTCACGAGCTTTATTTGATTGATCCTGAAGTTCAGCTGGGATTGCTTCTTCACGAACGATTTCCCCGTTCTCACCGTCGAAGTAATAAGCCTTCATAGTGATAAGGTCGATACAACCTTTGAAGTTTTCTTCTGCACCAATAGGAAGTTGCATAAGAACAGCATTATGATTCAATTTTTCTTTAAGAGCTTTAACACCGTTGTACGGGTTAGCACCCATACGGTCCATCTTGTTTAAGAAGGCCATACGAGGAACGCGGTAACGCTTCATTTGTCTATCAACTGTGATTGACTGAGACTGAACCCCAGCAACTGAACAGATAACTAGGATCGCGCCATCAAGAACTCGAAGAGAACGTTCAACTTCAACTGTGAAATCCACGTGTCCCGGAGTGTCAATTAGGTTAATTTTGATTTCTTTCTCATCGCCTTCGGCGAATTTGATACCTTTACGGTCAATCCCTTCCCAGTTAACAGTCGTAGCTGCAGAAGTGATCGTAATCCCCTTCTCACGCTCAAGCTCCATGTGATCCATAGTCGCTCCGGCGCCGCCGCCCTTAACGTCTTCGATCTTGTGGATTTTGTCGCAGTAGAACAAAATTCGTTCTGAAAGCGTGGTCTTACCAGAGTCAATGTGGGCGGAAATCCCAATGTTTCTGGTTTTTGGTAAGTTCTTGTCAATCATCTGCACTCCAAAAAGTAGTTGAATGGTTGTTTTTAGGCTAATTTTTAGCCTGCATCATAATGGAACGCCTTGAGATTCGTCAATTTTTTTAATGCTTTTTGCTTATTGCCAAAAGACAAATTTTCGACGAAATAATTAGGCTATGAATGGCAAGAAAGATTTAGATAAATCAACACTCTACGAAGCGGTCAAGACCCTGGTGGAGCACCCAGCGAAGCACATCCACCTTGACCAGCAAAAGCTCTTTACTCTCTTTAGTATAGCTTTCCAGTACATACTGTTTAAATCGACTAAAAGTCCTGGTCACTACATCATCCGCATCGAGGACCCCTCTTTGGCCGAAAAACTGGCCAGAAAGGCAAAAGATGAGACCACTCGGAAGTTTATTGGACGCCTGATCGTTCCCCGCCGCCTGACATATGGGAATTCAACTTTCCATTTGGATTATTTTCCGCTGCAGACCTGGGGTATGACTAAGGACATTCCGAAAGAGAAACTTCAAGGTGCGATCATCGTTAAGAACACCTCACACAATCCCATGATTGATGAGACGGATTTCAGGCATGTGAACGAAGATGAGCAGGCGATTAGCTTATTTGGCAAAAACTATTACCTCAATACCTTGATGGATATAGCCCCTAGAACCATTACAATCGCCTTTAATGAAACTTTTGAGGGGCTTGAGACTATCGAATTCCCGTTTATTGAAGAGAGCTCTGAGCGCATGGTGGATGGAGTGAAGATTTCTGAGGATATTCAGTTCGAAGAAGACTGATCTTTTTTAACTCCCTCAACATATTCGGCCAGTGACATGACTCCTAAGCGGTCCCACTCTTTCCATTGGCCATGCTTGAGATCTGATTTGTATTTTCCCTGGGACTTCATGCTGCCAGCTCCATAATAAAATTTCCAAACCCCAATTTTAAGCCCATCACTATACTCACCTTCGGCCATTAATTTACCAGAATCATAAAAATGCTTCCAAAAACTAGACCGCTTCCCTTTATAGACTTCACCTGTTGCCGCCAAAACTCCAGACTCAAAATAAATCTCATTTTCCCCATCCTTAAAGGCTTTGGGGTAAAACATATTGGGAGGAGGTAAATGCCAATGAAAGCCCTGGATGCTTTCCTGAGCTTGAAGTTTTCGTACAGCTTTGAGAATAAAATTTTTGGCCCCCTCTTTCTCCCCCGAGGTCACTTCTTTCAGGTAACCAAGCTCATCTTTAAGTTTGGACAGATACTTAGGAATATTAGATTCAAAGGCCGACATTTTATCTGGAGGAAGGCCAAACACGCACTTCGCAATAACTCCCAGCATCTGCTCCTGAGTCTTGAGAACTGTATCAATTTCATCACTTGGTAGATTAATGAAGTCGTCAAAAGTGCGGACGTTTTTCATTACATAAGTCATAAAGACAGGATCTTCCAGGATTCCGGCCATCAGGATCTGCTGACGGCTTACGTTACTGGACGTCTCCACATTGAGTACAAACTCCTTAAAGCCATCAAAACTGCGTTTTTTTATTCGATCGAGCATTCCCATGGAAACATATTATATGGGCAAAGTTATTAGGACCAAATAGGGAAAATACCGAAACTACACCAAAGCAGTCAGTCATTAAATTTCTTAATCATTTCTACAAGTTCGTCCGATCTATTCGGGTATGAAGCTGAGCCTTTTTTTCATCTTATTTCTTCTACCGGTCGCTTATGCACAGGTGACAACGGTTTTTGACCGTAATTGCGAGGGCTATGCACGTGAGAAGAAATTCATCTCCCCAAAAAGCGTTCTGGATTTGGACAAGAATACAGAAAGATATTTTATATATGACAACCTCACTCCTTCATATGGAAAGATGGTGGATGAAGTTAATAAATTTGCCCCTGGTTACTACAAAACTCCAGACCGAGCACCCATTCATGCCTGCCCAGGAACTGCGCTCAACAAATGCCTTTCCTTTCAAGCCTACTGCACAGAAACAATCGCCAAAGCTGCGGTAAGAGAAGATCTCGCCGAATGGAAAGTTGTGGCCACAAATTGTCAAAACCCTAAATACCGCGCAAAAAATCCCCTCGAACACTGCCAAAACGATGCGATAAAACAACTTCAATACGTCTATGATCAAACGCTTTGGTTAGCAAAGTATGAAGGGAAAAAAAATCCAGATGCAGCTCGATTTTTTAAAGAATCTGCCCAAGAATTTGCGAAATATAGAGACAATTTAAAGGCCCTACTCGCCGAACAAGAAAAACTAGAACAAAAAAGAAAGGACGATCTTCACCAAAAGGAGCTTCAAAAAGAACTCGCTCAGTCCATGAAAAACTGCTCCGACATCGTTAAAGCAGATGACAATGACGTTGAAAGTAGAAATCTCGTTGGTCGGGTTG
This sequence comes from Halobacteriovorax sp., assembly GCA_020048985.1. Taxonomy (GTDB): domain Bacteria; phylum Bdellovibrionota; class Bacteriovoracia; order Bacteriovoracales; family Bacteriovoracaceae; genus Peredibacter. The sequence continues at coordinate 13,074 of JAIFLR010000114.1, forward strand.
TCGTAGGAATTCCTTGTAAAGATAGTCTCGTGAATCTGGACCAGCCAGCGCTTAATGAACTTAAAAACGATATGGACAACATCCTGGACCATATCAACACGAAAGAAGTTCTCGATCAAACAAATGAGATCGCCCTAGAAAAAACTGCTACAGCATTCTGGGCCTCAAAAAGACAACTTGAAGGTAAAGATCTTAGCACCGAGCAGCAGGCAATAGATCTTTTGTGCCAGGAAAACAAGTCACTCTGTGAAAACCCGAAAAGTAGAAAAAACCTAATCAATAGCTACCGCAAAACAAAACAAAAACTTCTCAGTGTTCCGATTCTCAACGATAGTGAAACGAATCGTCTGTTACAAAGTGAATTCAACCCATTGTTGAAAGGGGTCAATGATCTATGTCAGAAGGTCAATCATGAGTGGAAAGAACTTTTGCGACAAAGAAGTTCCGAGCGCATGGCCGAAGAAAAAGAGCGCTATTCACAAAAATCACTATACCTGAGAGAGCAAAACCTTGCAGTAGCAGACAATACCCGAGTAGTGAAAAAATTTAATCCCGACTTTGCTGTAAGTAATGAGCTTCTAACGGCAGCTCATGGAAGCCTTCAGAATAAATTCTCTGAACTTTTAAATTCAAAACTTGGACATCTAATGATGTCTAAATCTCTCCAAGAAAAAGTAGGGACATTTAATCCTGAAAACTTCCGTAAAGAATGTGCTGGCGGATCGGGACAACTTTTGAAACCGGCGACTCTTTCCGATATGAAAATCGCAAAAGAAGATGTGAAAGAACTAATTAATAATGAATTGGATAAAGTCTCCGATGATCATGAAGTGTCCGGGGGCCTTGGACGCAAAGAGGCCTTGGAAACCTATCTAAAAAATAATCCACTTACGATTGCAGAACTCCTAAGAAAAAATCCTTCCCCAGAATATGCCAATCTCATGTGTCATCTTATTCGCGACATTAACAGTAAAGACCAAAACTGGAGTTATTTTAAAACAGGGGTGGCCGTTGTAGGAACTGTCGCTTCCATAGCTCTGGCCGCTACAGGCGTTGGGGCGCCAGCTGGTGCGGCCTTATTTGCCCTTGTGACATCCACCACACTTGTAAGTGGTGCAGCTTCTCTGGATGATTATTTTACCCACAAGCAAGAGTCAACCTACGCGCTCCAGTCCGGAGCTACTAACCAGGACACTCGCCAGGGCGCTATAAATGTATCGGCCCAGCAAGATGAAAAAGCGGGAGATAGTTTTAAAGAATTTGCGCAAACCGTGGTCCTTGAAGCGGCTGGATTCGGTGCGGGGAAAGTTATAAAACATCTAAAGAATGTCAAGGCCAGTGGAGCTTCACATTTGGTAAATGCCAGTGATGAAGTCATTGAGACTTCAACTGATATGTCGAAAGTTAGCGAAACTGTCTTAAATAAAGTCGACGATATCAAAAGGGGGCCCGCCACAAAACTGAATATCGAGAATCAAAATTTTGAGAAAGTTCAAGTCGAAGTGGATGTGCCGAAAGTCAGAGTTAAAACTAGACCGGCAACCGTCAAGTCGGCTTCCCGACTTGACTTTGAGAAGATGACACCTTCTCAACAGAGATATTATAAATACATCGAAGAAGTTGATCCACTACTCGAACGCAAGATTGTTAATACAACTGAAACATCTTCAGAGAAGCTAGCTCAAATGTATGCCAACAATAATCCGAAGGACGTGGACTATCTTTTACAGAAGGGGCAAATCAAGCGGTTTACCTCAGGCGGAGAAGCCGATATTTATGTCGGACCAAATAATCGAACAGAAGCACTTAAAATATGGCATGCAAACCGTCTAGATGACTTTGAATTAAGTACAAAAACTGTGATGCATTTTGAAAAGAAGGTCGAGCAAAACTCAAAAATAGCAGAAGTGTTCCAGGTTTCAAAAATTAAGCAAAAAGGCCCTAACTATATAGTAAAAGAGTTTTTTCCAAACTCGACTGAGTTGGCCAAAGTAAAAAATCTACCTGAAGTGAAAAATGCAATAAAAAAACTAAATCAGGAGCTTTTAAAAAACTCTGATGTCCTCTCTCAACGTCTATATCAAAATATACTTAAAGGTTCTGAGAACATTCACTGGGACCCGACGTCACAAAAAATCGTGTTAATCGACGCTTTAGGCTTTTAGTTTATTAAAGATCAGCTTTAGGCGGGAGATGATTTCTTCTAAATCGGCTTCCTTAAGATCAAAGTCAAAAGAAATTCGAAGACCATTTTTTGCTTCTGCTTTATAGCCTAAATGATTCATAATTGCGCTAGTTTTGGCAGCCCCGCTGTTACAAGCTGAGCCTGCAGATATCATGAGCCCATTCAAATCAAAGAGAGCGAGGGCTATGTCCGATGAGATTTTATTAAAATAAAAATAAATCGTAGTCGAGTTGCGATCTACTGCCAGGGAGGAAATTACGCCACCCAAATTCGAAAGTTCCCCTTCAATATAATCATCAAGTTTTTTTCTTAGATCAGTCACTCTTGAGACATCAACATTTTCCAGATCCATTAGCGCGAGGGCAACACTTTTAATGCCCTGAGGATTTTCAGTTCCTGATCGCAGTCCACCCTGTTGACCGCCGCCAATCATAAGGGGCGAAAAGGAAATCTTGCTACTGAAAAAACTAAATCCGATGCCCTTGAGTGCTCCAAACTTATGCGCTGAAAAACTGAAGATGTCAGCGACTTTGAGGTGTTTCCAATCAAGGATCTTCCCTGGGGCCTGAACAGCATCAACGTGGATATAAAGATCAGGGATTGATTTAAAATTCTTCAGTTCGCTAAGTGGAGAGACGATCCCCGTTTCATTGTGAACCCAAAGGTGATGATAAAGAATAAGAAGATCAGGATTGTTGTCTTTTTTATCCTGAATATTTTTTAAATTCTGAGCATGATCGTAATGTAAATTTTGATCAATCAGTAATTCAAAAAATTTTACATGTGGACCAAAGAAGTGTTCACCGAGTGATGTGACTGCAGGGTGATCAATCTTCGAGTAGCAAATCAAAAGCTCTTTACCCTGAAGCCTTGCCCACTCACTAAATGAGTAAGCAAAGGTCATTATTGCTTCCGTGGCACCAGAGTGAAAAAATAGTTTTGTCTCATTTTCATTTTGATGAAAGGTATTAAAAAGTCGGGTGCGAGTTTCGTTGATAAGCTTTCGGGAAGCTTTGCCTGAGGAGTGCTGACTGGCGGGATTAGCAAAAAGCACTTCGCCGCTTTTCAACCAGTCTATGACTGATTGAGAAAGCGGCGAAGTAGCATTGTAATCAAGATAAAGACGTTTTAGATCCACTCTTATTGGTTAATTTCACCTACGTTAGAGCGAATTGAAGATGTATTAGCTACATTTTCATTAAACGCCTCAGCGCCTTTAGCTTTACGAGCAAGGTCACCAAGAGTTGTTGTAGAAAGGTAGTCCATCATGATGGTACCAAGATTCTCAAAATAAGACTTAGTCAGGTTGAACTCTTTTGTATCAACAACTGCGTTGATATCGTTACCTGATTCATCTTTCATGATTTCAATACCAGAAGATGGGATACCAAGGATATCACGAGCAGGGTTGATGTTCTCACCAACACAGTCTAGAACGTCCTTAATAGAAATTTCGTCCATAGAACGGGCCAAAACATAACCGCCGCCTGGACCGCGAACTGACTTCACTGCCTTACCTGTACGAAGCTTTCTGAAAAGCTGCTCAAGATAGTGTAAAGAAATTGATTGTCTTGTAGAGATCTCTTGTAGTCTTACTGGATTTCCACTTGAGTGAAAAGTAAGGTCAAGCATAGCTCTGACTGCGTAACGCCCTTTAGATGTAAGTCTCATTGTCTTCCTCCATAAATCCAAGTTGGTAATTTTTTAATCGGGTTCCTAAACCATCCTTGTCACCCGAAAGACCTATTCATTCTGAAATGCCGCTCACTGCAAAGCAGACTGAAAATATCTCCTAAATAGTATGACCTTTTATAAATTCTCACGTCAACTTTTTATTATTGATGTTCACCTAATATTTGATCGGGGCATCTGGACCTATGGAAAAGTTGGGTAATAACGGTAGGTTAGAGCGTGCGTAAAGGTTGACGGTGTTAGTTTGTCTCCGGGCAAAAATTTCCGACAAACTTAGTTAGTCATCATGAAGGGTATAGAAAGTGAAGTTCCGAGTGGCCTCTTCATCTGCTTCAGAAGCCTTGGGATTGACCTTTATTTCCAGCAAATAGGGAGTCCAATTTTCTGGTAATTCTCTGATCACTCTTCGTGCAAACTTCATCCCCCACTCAATAAAAAAATACTGTTTATCTTCGATGTATTGAGGAATTTCAAGTTGAAGTACATCTTCATTTTTTTCTAAACGATAAAAATCGGCGTGAACAATATTTTTATTTTCAGAAAGAATTGAATAGGTCGGACTTAGGATTTCATTTTCGCCTACAAAAAATTGGGTGAATGTCGTTTTCCCCGCTCCTAAATCACCTTCTAAAATAATCATGGCCGGGATTTTTGCCAAATCCTTTAACTCATAAACGATATAAGGAAGATCTGATCTGAAAACTTTTTTCCACTCTCGAACCATTTTCTTATTCATACCTTATGCCTCGGACTTTAAAAGTTCATCTAGGGTTTTGAAAGCCTCGGGGAAAGCTTCAATCAGACTTGTGGCCGTCATAGGACGTACACCATTTTTCTCAGCAGCGGCCTGACCAGCTTTAGTATGAGCAATCACTCCCATAAGGATGGTGCGATTTAAATTTTCGTAAATATTATAAAGAGAGACACGTTTTTTAAGGTTCGCTTCCTGGCCGATAAGTCCGCCAAGAATGCCTGCGAGAACATCCCCGACCCCACCAGTTGCCATCCCGTCGTTGGGAGCATAGTTAAAATACGTTTTGCCGTTAGTGAACCCCAGATAAGTACAAGGACCTTTTAAAATAACTGAGCAGTTAATACGCTCAATGACTTCTCTTAAGTAATGGAAAGGCTCCTTATTAACATCCTCAAAGGGAATGCCTGCAAAGCGACTGAACTCACCAAAGTGAGGCGTCATCAGCGTAGGTGCATTTCTTAATTTAAAAACCTCAGCATCCGCATTAATTGAAAGCACATTAATAGCATCGGCATCAAGCACTACAGGTCCTGAGAAATTATTGAGGATCTCCAAAACCAACATCCGTGCACGATTGGATCGTCCCATTCCCGGGCCAATGACAATGGCATCGTATTTATCAAGGTCTTTAAGGAGGCGTCCCCATTTAGTCTGATCCAGCGGAATATAACCGGTCATGACTTCCGGAATTAAGCGAGAAATGAATTCTTGGTACTGTGGCTCCCAGGTCGCAGCAGTAACGAGACCGGCACCAACTTTGAGTGCGGCCGTTGAAGCCATGACTAAGGCACCAGTTAGTCCGTGAGATCCACCGATCACAAGAGTGTGCCCAAACAATTTTTTATCACCAAATTTGTTTCTAGGTTGCGGAAGTTCATTTTTGATATTTTCATCGATCAAAAATTTGTCTCCGCCTTTATCCATAATAGGCTTAGGTAGACCGCTAGAAATAATTTTAATCTCACCAACGAGTTTTGCTCCTTCGGCTTGATAATAACCAAGTTTTGGCAGAGAAACAGCGAGAGTCATGTCGGCCTGAATAGCATTTCCCTGGATGAAGCCCGTATCCCCTTCTACACCAGTGGGAATATCAAGAGAGACCGGGAAGGCTTTCTCCTGGTTAATGAAATGAATAACATCATAAATAAACTGCGAAAGGGGGAGCCTCACTCCTGTTCCAAAGATCGCATCGATAATAATTTTGGGTGATGAGTTTTGCTGAAAATAAGCCTCTAGCTCATTGACATCATCAATGTAGGCAGTCCTAACGCCGTAGGATTCGGAAATTTTCAACTGCTCTTTTACTTCTTGGGATGAATCGTTTTTATCAAAAAGTAAAAAGGCATTACATTCATGCCCCATGCTTGAAAGGTGGCGGGCAATAGCAAGACCTGTCCCCCCATTATTACCTTTACCGATAAGAAAAATAAGTTCGCCGGCATGGATGTCTTCGCCTAGTTTATCAGTGATCGCTTTTGCTGCTCTCAGAGCAACGTTTTCAATAATAAGTTTTTCAGGAAAATGAAACTTCTTCTGTGCCTCAAGTTCCAATTCTTTCATTTCTTTTTGTGTAACAATTCTCATCTTAAGCCTCGAGAGGGTATTTTTTTAGGAGGGTTAACATCTCTTTAATGACGTGGCCAAGGCCGATGAACAGAGCTTCAGCTATGATCCAGTGACCAATGTTATATTCTTCAAATTTCTTTTCTGCCAAGAGGGGTTCAAGTGAATCAAAGGTAAGACCATGACCGGCGTGGTAACCCCAGCCCTGAGCTTTGATTATCTTGTGGCCTTCCCGGTACATTTTCAAATGATGCGAAATATCTTTTTTCTCGAGAAAATCTTTAGCATATTCGCCTGTATGAATTTCAACTGCGTCAGCTTTTAAGGTCAGACACTTTTGTAAAACTGCCGGGGTTGCTTCAACAAAAAGTGAGATTTTGGTCGTTGGAGAATTCTTTTTAATGGTTTCACAGGCAGCCTTCACCCGTTCGTAATTCTCCTCATTAATGACATCTAATCCGCCCTCTGTCGTTCGCTCGGCACGTTTCTCTGGAACCAGACAAACCCATTCAGGTCGCTCAATAATGGCTTTCTTGATCATTTCATCCGAACAGCCCATTTCAAAATTCAGTGGCAAACCAAATTTCTTACAAACGACGTGAGTATCTGGAACATCCTGATCCTGAATGTGGCGACGGTCTTCTCTTAAATGGATGGTGATTTGATCTGCACCTGTTGCCAGAGCAATTTCCGCCGCTCGAGTAACCTGCGGATAAAATTCCCCTCGCTGCTGCCTAAGTGTTGCCACGTGGTCAATGTTTACACCCAAACGAGGATATTTCATTTTTAACCTAAAGCTTTAGTTACTACTTGAGCCAGTTCGGAACATAAATTGCTCACGAGCTGTGTATCTCTGCCTTCAACCATGACTCGCGCCAAAGCTTCTGTTCCAGAATAACGTAAAAGGATACGTCCCTCTTTTCCTAATTTGGCCTCAGCATCCTTCATCGCCTTTTTAATTTCAGGAACATCTTCAAAAGGGACTCTTTTTTGAACCAATATATTCTCCATCTTCTGCGGAAACATTTCAATTTTGGTCAAGTCGGCTAGATCCATGTCATAAAACTTGATGCTCTCAATGACTTTCAGTGCTGCCAGAATTCCATCTCCAGTAGTCGAATACTTCTTAAAGATCAGATGTCCAGAAGGCTCTCCACCAAAAAGTGCGCCAGTTTGTCTCATGTGCTCAACGATGTATCTGTCTCCGACCTGAGTTCGGCTAAACTTCAAACCATGTTGCTGTAAATAGTATTCGAGCCCAAAGTTACTCATGACAGTTCCGACAACTTCATTGGTTGGACCAATCTCCTGATTATCTTTAAGAAATTTTCCACAGAGCCCAATTAACTTATCACCATGGATCACGTCGCCGTTCCCATCAACGATAGTCAAACGATCCCCGTCACCATCAAGGCAAACACCCAGATCAGCGCGATATTTTTTCACTGCATCTGCACAAAGCTGTGGATGAAGGGCACCACAAGCAAGATTGATATTTGTCCCATTGGGAGTATTGCCGATAGAAATAACTTCTGCCCCTAATTCTTCGAAAACTTGCGGCGCAAGTTTGTATCCGGCGCCATTTGCACCATCAACTACAATTCGTAGACCTTCCAGAGAGTATTGAGGAGACAGAGCTGCTTTGGTGTGAACAATATAACGTCCAATAACTTCATCTAAGCGTTTAGCATTACCAAGCTGGTCACCGGAGCGCACTTGAATCACTGAAGGGTTAAGAACCATGTTCTCAAGTTCCAACTCGATTTCATCCGGAAGTTTATGGCCAGTTCTATCAAAAATTTTTATTCCATTATCTTCAAATGAGTTGTGTGATGCTGAAATCATGACCCCTGCATCGGCCCTCATACTTTGAGTCACGAAGGCCACACCTGGAGTTGGAAGTGGTCCAGTTAAAATGGCGCGTCCACCTTGCGAACAAACACCAGCTGAGAACGCCTGCTCCAGCATGTAACAAGATAATCGAGTATCTTTTCCAATAATAATTAAAGGCTTCTTAGAAAAATTGCGTTGAAAGTAGCTTGTGACAGCTCGGCCAAGAACAAAAGCCACCTCCCCCGTCATCGGATAAGTGTTCGCCCTACCACGCATACCATCAGTTCCGAATAATTTTCGACCAGACATAATTTCTCACTTGCAGAATGAAAATACAGATGATTTCACTATACCATTTTATTGAATATTAACAATAATGGTCTTGGGATTGATTTCTAAAAGATGAATGCTTGGTGGAAGGATCACCTTCAAGGGAACTTCAATTCTCCCCCTGGCGTTTTCCGGAATATCGGCCCAGACTTGGACAGTGGATGAGATATTTGATCGGTTTTTAATCACTTTCTCTGGGACTAAAAGCTTGAGAGTTGCAGTTTTGATCTTACTCTCTATCGTTTTGGAGCGCGTAAGAAACTTTATGGGTAGATCTTTGAGTGTGAGATTCGCACTTGCAGCTTTGAGCTGGTAATTGAACGTGACATCATAGCCCGAGGTAAGGGTGAGTCTCTCGTCAGTCACGGCCACCTCTACGGCAACACTTTCCTGCCCTATCAAAGTTTCAAGATCTATGGGACGGGTTGGCAATTCTTTGAGCTGGGCGATGACGGAGCGCGGTCCATAAACCTCAACTTCCGCAGGTCTCAGTTCAGTTTTAACCAACGAAAGTTTATCCGGAAGATTTCCTGTAAATTGCAGTCTAAGCGGCACAATCTTCGATGCTTTGCGCTCTAAGCGAATAGGAATTCTTCGAGGGATCACTTTTTCCACAACCATACCAAAGGGCAAACTTAGTTGCGCGGGGTTAATGTCAATATGAAAGGCCAGCTCGCGCTTAGAATTGGCGCGATTCAAATCCACCACCAGCCGGTCTTCTCTTTCAGAAACTGTGCGCACGAAGGCCCTTGGACCGTTAATCATAAAGGTCACTTCAAGAGGCGGCTTCTGCGCAAAAATCATATCCTCTGGCAAAATATATTCCAGCATCACCGTTTTTTCAAAGCGGATTTTCTCTGAATTCAAAACATAGGCCCATAAAAAAAGGGAAAGTAGTAATGAGAAAAACTTTAAAGAGTGTTTTTTAATTCTGTTTTGCATCTTCA